>NZ_CP007035.1:4500000-4697343 GCF_000243115.2 Niabella soli DSM 19437
TGTTTAATCAGGCCACGCCGCCGGCAATTTATGTTGAGGGAAAAACAATTAAAAGTGACAGCACTTGGTTGGTAACTTTTGAAGATAAGGAATGGATCGATGAATCGGGAAAGACCTCTGATGTTTCTACCACCAAATGGCTGCAGGCCGGGCAATGGAATTTTAATACGCCGGCGCAAAGACCTTCGCTGTTTAAATTACCCACACAACCGGTCCAGGCAGTAACCTCTCAAAAAAACGGGAATAATCTGCTGGTAGACTTTGGAAAAGAAACTTTTGGTTTTGTAAAGTTAAAAGGCGTTCAGGGCAAAGGCAGACTGACTGTGTATTTCGGCGAAAGTAAAGAAGAAGCGCTGGACCCGGAGCATGCCGAAACCCTGGACCGGATTGATATAGATCAGAAAACTTCAAAAGATACCGTCCTGCAATTATCCAAAGCATTCCGGTATATCAATATTGTTCCCGGGGGGTCGGTAAAAGTCAAAGGCGCATCTATGTTATATGAATACAGTGATCTGCCGGATAAGGGAGGTTTTAAATGCAGTGATGAAGAAATTAATAAAATTTACGAGGTGGCAAAATATACGTTGCACCTGAGCACCCGCGAATTCTTTATCGACGGCATAAAACGCGACCGCTGGATCTGGAGCGGAGACGCATACCAGAGTTACCTGATGAATTATTATTTAATGAATGATAATGCTACGGTAACCCGCACCATGTATGCATTGCGTGGCAAAGATCCCGTTACCAGTCATATCAACACCATCATGGATTATACGTTCTATTGGTTCCTTGGTATCTATGATTATTATCTTTATTCAGGCGATAAAAGTTTCATAGTACAAAACTATGACCGTATGAAGAGTCTTATGGATTATGTGCTGGGCCGCAGGAATAAAGACGGATTACTGGAAGGGCTCCCCGGCGATTGGATCTTTATCGACTGGGCGACAGGGCTGAGCAAGAAAGGGGAGGTTAGTTTTGAGCAGTTGTTATTTGCGCGCAGCCTGGAAACAATGGCATTGTGTTCCGGACTAGTGAATGAAAAAGATGCTGCTGCAAAATATCAATCGCTGGCAGCAGACATAAAGAAAAAATTGTTTGACTATTACTGGAATGAGCAGAAGCAGGCCCTGGTGCACAGCCGGATCAATGGCAAGCCAACTGATAATGTAACCCGCTACGCCAATATGTTCGCGGTGTTCTTTGATTATTTTAATGGACAACAAAAAGCTGCTGTAAAAAACTCAGTGCTGCTCAACAAAAACGTGCCGAAGATCACAACGCCTTATATGCGCTTTTATGAGCTGGAAGCCTTGTGTGCGTTGGGTGATCAGGGTATTGTACTGAAAGAAATGAAGGATTACTGGGGTGGCATGCTGCGGTTGGGCGCTACGTCGTTCTGGGAAGAATATGATCCTTCTAAAAAAGGGGCGGAGCATTACGCCATGTACGGACGCAAATATGGGAAAAGTCTTTGTCATGCCTGGGGTGCCAGCCCCATCTATCTCCTGGGTAAATATTACCTCGGGATAAAGCCCACAGCGCCGGGTTATGTGCAATACACGGTGGCGCCGGTATTGGGCGGCTTGCAATGGATGGAGGGGGCGGTTCCTACTCCTGCGGGAAATATTAATATGTATTGCAGTACATCTGAGATCAGGATCAGCGCTCCGGTTGGAACAGGGAAACTGGTTATTACCAGCAAAACCCAGCCTGAATGTAAAGAGGGTACTATTGTGAGTAAAGGAAATAATGTGTATGAGTTAACAATAGAGAAAAATAAGGAATACAAGGTTTTGTATAAAGCGATTTAAAATAGAAAAAGTGAATGTAACGCTGTCCTGGATTGCTATCGGGATGAGAATGGGTGAGGATGTTGTGAAATCGTGGTTTGGCAAGCTCAGCACGGCGCATAAAATAATGTCGTCATTTCGACAAGTCCGCTGAAGGCGGATGAGGAGAAATCTCATAAGGCTGAAGATTTCTCTCTCCGTTCCACTGCGTTCAAAATGACGCTTAATTTAATAGAGAACATGAAAAAATTAATATTAATCATTACAATAGCCTGTTGTACTTCGGGCACGGTTGGGCTCTTCGCCCAGCAGGGTTTAATAAATACAACCCGCAGTCCCTATGCGGCTTTAACTACCCTGGGTCTGGGGGACGTCCATTTTACCAATGGCTTTTGGGCCGAGCGTTTTGCGGTTTGCCGGGAGTCGATGGTGCCCACACTTTGGCGTACTTATACCAGCGATACGATCTGCTACTCTTTTGAAAATTTCAAGATCGCAGCAGGGTTAGAAAAAGGCCGCTTCCGTGGACCTTCTTTCCATGATGGTGATTTTTATAAAACATTGGAGGCTGTCGCTGCGCTGTATGCATCTACTAAAGACCCGCAATTAAACAACTGGATGGAGATGGCCATAAATGTAATCGGTAAAGCTCAGCGTGCTGATGGCTATATCTATACCAAAAATATTATTGAACAAAAAACAACGGGGCAGTCAAAAATGTTTGATGACAAGCTCAGTTTTGAGGCTTATAATTTTGGGCACCTGATGACCGCTGCCTGTGTGCATTACCGGGCAACAGGCAAAACGGACCTGCTGAATATTGCAAAAAAAGCTGCGGATTTCCTGATTGGATTTTATACAAAAGCCACGCCGGAACAGGCCCGTAATGCCATCTGCCCATCGCATTATATGGGACTTGCAGAGTTATACCGCACCACCCGTGAAAAAAAATACCTGGATCTTTTAACAAAGCTGATTGACATCCGCGGCACTGTGGAAGGTACTGATGATAATAGCGATCGTGCTCCTTTCCGGGATATGAAGCAGGTGGTAGGACACGCCGTTCGAGCCAATTATCTGATGGCCGGCGTTGCCGATCTGTATGCGGAGGAGGGGGATAAAACTTTATTGAAGACATTGGACACTCTTTGGCACAATGTTATCCTGACCAAAATGTATGTAACCGGCGGCTGCGGCGCATTGTACGACGGTGTTTCCGTGGATGGTACTTCCTATAATCCGGATACGGTCCAGAAAATACACCAGGCCTATGGAAGAAGCTACCAATTGCCTAATTTCTCCGCGCATAATGAAACCTGTGCCAATATCGGGAATGTGCTATGGAACTACCGGATGTTTTTGCTGACAGGCGAAGAAAAATATTTCGATATTGTAGAGCTGGCTTTGTACAACAGCGTGCTGAGCGGGATCAGTATGGATGGCACCAAATTTTTTTATACCAATCCCCTGGCACATACGGCTACATACCCCTACCATCTGCGCTGGGAAGGGGGCCGCGTTCCATATATCAGCAAATCCAATTGCTGTCCGCCCAATGTGGTACGTACCATTGCAGAAGTAAGCAACTATATGTATAGCGTGGGGGATAATGGGTTGTATTTTAATATGTATGGCGGCAATGAACTGCATACAAAGCTAAAAGATGGCAGCGCCTTTTCCCTGCGCCAGACAAGCAATTATCCGTGGGATGGTGCGGTGTCCGTTGTGATCAACAAGGCGCCGGTTACCTCTGTGCCACTTCATTTCCGGATCCCCGGCTGGTGTAAAAAAGCGAGTGTAAAAATTAATGGTAAAATAATCAATGCAAATATCATCGGCGGAAAATTTTTTGTGCTTGACCGGAAATGGGAGAAGGGAGATAAGATAGACCTGGCGCTTGACATGCCTGCAACGCTGATCGAATCGAACCCGATGGTGGAAGCAACGCGCAACCAGGTAGCGGTGAAACGCGGTCCGGTCGTGTATTGTATGGAATCTGCCGATATGAGCAGGAAGAATATCTTTAATGTAGCCATACCATCGGGCATACAATTAAAACCGGTGCAGATGAAAATAGCGAACGGTAATGTTGTGGGGCTGACGGGCCAGGCGGCACTAATGGATCAGGGAGACTGGGCGAGCCAATTGTATAAAGAAGTTAATGATAAAGAAAAACCGGTAACGGTGAAGCTGATTCCCTATTACGCCTGGGCCAACAGGGGCGAAGGAGATATGACGGTGTGGATGCCGTTGATAAGAAAATAATATAATGCCAGGTTAAAGGTGCGGCTCTCACGTTTATCGTTTCACGATTAATGCTGCAGTAGTGTATTAAACAAACAATAATGAATTTAGATACAGGACACGATGCTTCATCGCTACGGGAAGCAGAACGCATAAAAGCGGTTTATTATATAGAGACGCCTTATGAGCCGGAAGCTGCTGCAGCAGTGCTGGCGGGGGAGCAGTCATCGGGGACTTTCGTGGCAGTGCCGGGAGAAACGGAAGCATTAAAGCAGCGTTTCGCGGCACGGGTGGAAAAAGTGACACTTTTGGAAACAGTGCAGCAGCCGGCTATTCCGGGAGCCATAAGTAAAACGGGTGTCTACAACCGGGCAAGGGTGGAGGTTTCCTGGAGCATTGAAAATTTTGGTTATAATCTGCCCGTAATGCTATCAACCCTGCAGGGGAATTTATACGAGATCACCCAGTTTACGGGGTTAAAGCTGATGGATATTGAATTACCGCCATCATTCGGTGCTCATTTCAAAGGGCCGGAATTTGGTGTGGAAGGATGCCGTAAGCTGACGGGTGTTGCCTCCCGGCCGTTGATCGGAACGATCATCAAACCCTCTGTCGGTTTATCGGTAACAGAAACGGCCGACCTGGTAAAGACCTTGGCGGCGGCCGGTATCGATTTTATAAAGGACGATGAATTATTATCCTCATCGGCCAATTCAAAATTTGAAGACCGGGTGGCCGGAATCATGAAGGTGATTAATAAGCATGCGGATAAAACGGGCAAAAAGATCATGTATGCCTTTAACCTTAGCGGGGAAATGGATGAGATGCTCCGGCGCTATGAAACAATTGTAAAACACGGGGGCACCTGTGCTATGATCAGCATTAACAGTGTGGGCTTAAGCGGGGTTAAAAAGATCTGTGATCAGCGGCAACTGGCTATACATGCGCACCGCAACGGCTGGGGCATGCTTACACGCCATCCTCTACTGGGAATCGATTTCAGGGCTTACCAGAAAATATGGCGTCTGGCAGGTGTTGATCAACTACATGTAAACGGAATTCAGAATAAATTCTGGGAAACGGATGACAGCGTTGTGGCTTCTATTAATGCCTGTTTAACCAAACTATTTGATCAACAAAATGTGCTGCCCGTTGTATCCTCAGGGCAGTGGGGCGGACAGGCTTTTGAAACCTGGCAACGTACACAAACGCAGGATCTGCTCTATATGGCGGGCGGCGGCATACTGGCCCATCCCATGGGACCTGCCGCAGGCGTTACGGCGTTGCAGCAAGCCTGGAGTGCGGCTGTTGAAGGGAGTACACTACAGGAGGCTGCAGCGCAATATAGGGAGTTTGGAAAAAGCGCGGAAAAATTCGGAGGAAAATAGTGCATGCAACAAACGGGAAAAAATAAATTACTGGCTTTCTATGGCGATGATTTTACCGGTGCTACCGATGCGCTGGAATGTATCTGTAAAGCGGGAGCCAAAGCCCTGCTGTTTATGGAACTGCCGCAGCAGCTCGATGCAGAGCGGCTGAAAGACCTCGATGTGATAGGTATTGCCGGGAAAACAAGGTCGCTACCGGTTGCGGGGATGAAAGCAATCCTGAGCGAAGCATTTGAAAAAATAAAAGCAGCAGGAGTAAGGCAGGTACATTATAAAGTGTGCTCCACATTTGACTCATCTCCGGCTATCGGGAGTATTGGATGTGCAATGGAAGTTGGGCAGGCTGTTTTTAATACGAACACAATACCGGTTTTGGGTGGGGCACCATCATTGGGCAGGTATTGTGTTTTTGGAAATCTTTTTGCTGGAATGGGGACGGGGGGCAACAGGGAAATGTACCGGCTGGATCGGCATCCGTCCATGAGCAAACACCCGGTAACCCCTGCGGACGAAAGCGATTTGCGACTGCACCTCTCCCGGCAATTAAGCAGGACCTTCGGGTTGATCGATATACTACAGCAGGATAAGCCGGTGCAGGAATGGAGTGCTACACCTGACGGGGATGCGGAAGTGATACTGATTGATGCCCTGTATGGGCGACAGTTGCCAAAGATCGGCGAATGGCTGGACACTGGGGTCCCGGGCGCTATCGTATTTTCGGTAGGAGGTTCGGGGGTGGAAACAGCATTGGGCGCTTACTGGAACCGGACGGGGATCTTGCAACGAAAAGAGCAATGGCCCGCCGTTGCTGTAGCGGACCCGCTGCTGGTGGTATCCGGGAGCTGCTCTCCTGTAACGGCGAAGCAAATCGCTTATGCGCGGTCTTGTGGATTTAATGAAGTGATCATCGATGCGATCAGCGTTTGTAATAATGGCGTGCCTTCCAATGTATTCGAAGTAATAAATAAAGCGTTAGCGTCCGGCAGTAGTGTGATCGTGCATACGGGCAGTAAAGCTGAAGAAAATGTACCCTCAGAAAAATTAGGAACGGCATTGGGTACGATCGTAAAACAGGTACTGTATCACAATAAGCTGAAACGCGTGGTGATTGCCGGCGGAGATACCAGCAGCTACACGGCCAGGGCGATGGAAATAGCAGCGGTTGAAATGATCGCCCCAATCGTCACCGGCGCGCCGCTTTGCCGGGCTATTTCATCAAATAAATATATTGATGGCCTCGAATTGAATTTTAAAGGGGGGCAGGTAGGCGATGAAGATTATTTTGAAGTGTTGCGGGCAGGCAGAGAATAATTGAAAAGACGAATTAAGCTCCATCGGAGCAAAATATCTATATAAAAAGAACATTTATTTGAAAAAAATATAAAAATGGCAGCATCAAAAACATTAGGATTGATCCACACATCGGCCACCCTGGTGCCGGTATTTGATGAACTATGCAGGAAACATATTCCGGACGTTAAGGTTTTTAATATTGTGGATGACAGTCTCATTAAAAATACCATTGCCTGTGGCAAACTGACGCCCCAAACGGCAAAGCGGGTAGTAGGATATGCAAATGCAGCAGAAGAGGCGGGAGCTGACTACATAATGTACACCTGTTCCTCTATTGGCCCGGCGGTGGAAACGGCAGCGGGTTTAACGGGTGTGCCGGTGTTACGGGTAGATCAGCCAATGGCAGATGCTGCAATAGCCGCGGGCAGCCGGATCGGTGTGGTGGCTACCTTGTCAACCACCCTGGAACCCACGTCAGACCTGGTGCGCCGTAGGGCAGTTGCGGCGGGGAAAGAGGTAACGATCCTCTCCCGGTTATGTGAAGGTGCTTTTGAAGCCTTAATGAAGGGAGATGCCGCAACACATGACGCGGTTGTAGCAGCCGCTTTAAAGCGGCTGGTGGATGAGGTAGATGTAATAGTATTGGCACAGGCCTCCATGGCGCGCGTGGTGAGCGGTTTGCCGGATCAGGAAAAGAAAGTGCCCATCCTTGCCAGCCCGCCCATTGCAATGGAGTATTTAGCAAAACTGTTGGGATAAATCATGCAAAAATTGTATAAGAGCTGCTTTTATGGATCTTGCATCGCAGCAGCGGTTTTGCTGGCAGGGCTCCTGTTGCAACAGCCGGCAATTGTAAAACCATGTGCTATCATAACGGCCGTTGCTTTTGCATTAGGGCTCGGTGCCTTTCCTTTATTAAAGGGATACCGGTATACCGCGTGGATCATTGTAGCCGTGGTTGCAGGAATGGTTTACCCGCAGGCGTTTTTGAACTGGGGACCCATCAACCTGCGCGATAAAACACTGATACTGGTTATTATTCAGTTGGTCATGTTTGGTATGGGCACCCATATCAGCATCAGGGATTTTAAAGGATTAGCCTATACGGGCAAAGGCGTGCTGATCGGACTGCTTTGTCATTTTTCAGTGATGCCGATGATGGGCTTGCTGCTTACAAAAGTATTTCACTTCGAACCGGAAATAGCTGCCGGCGTGATATTGATCGGGAGTTGCAGCAGCGGGCTGGCATCAAACGTAATGGTATACCTGGCGCGTGCGAATCTTGTATTATCTGTTATTGTTACGGCGATGGCTACCCTGGCGGCCCCATTTCTTACGCCGTTGCTAATGAAAATACTGGCAGGTACGCTCATCGAAGTAAGATTTGTGGATATGATGGTGGAGATCATAAAGATCGTGATCGTGCCGATTGGAGCCGCGCTGCTACATGATTATTTGAAAACCGCTTCTGAGCAAACGCGCCGGCGTATTTATATAACGGCTGTTGTCTGCACCGCCTATGCTGTATTCCTTTTAGTGGTAGCATATCCTTTCCTGGAGCGTAATGGGGCAAGTCATGCGGCACTGCAGTCGCTGGAACTGTCCGGGTTTTTGACCTGCGCAGTAAGCGGCGGCGTGGTCTATCACCTCATATATAATCGTTTTGAAAAAATTGATAAAATAATGCCTTATGTCTCGATGTTTGGTATTATTTATTTTACGATGGTCACCACTGCTGCCGGCCGGGATAATCTGATGAAGATCGGCCTGCTGTTATTTGTTGCTTCGGTTATTCATAATGCCGCGGGCTATTTTTTTGGTTACTGGTTGAGTCGTTTGTTTGGCCTGGATAAAAATTCCAGTCGTACTATCGCCTTTGAAGTTGGCTTACAAAATGGCGGCATGGCCAGCGGCCTTGCGGGGACTATGGGTAAGCTGGGTACGGTGGGGTTAGCGCCGGCCGTATTCAGTCCCTGGATGAATATCAGCGGAAGTATCTTAGCTAATTACTGGCGGCGCAAACCTGTTGAGGTGAAAGGTACGCAAGAGGAGGCTAAAGCTTTTAAGAATTAATCAAAGGGGGCATGATCTGCATGTAAAGAAAATAGTAGTAGAATAAAAATGTCAAACAGTCCCGTAGGGACGACCGATCGGTAGAATAAGAAAACGCCACCGGTACATTGCGCTCCGTAGGAGCGACCTGTTGGAGTGATCAAATCGTAAAGAGTTTAAATAAAATGTAGTATTGAATATGTATAGAACGGTTCTTGTTTTTTTATTTTATATGCTTTGTTCCGGTTCGGTGTTACAGGCGCAATTGGTTGATAAAACGCCTGCTCCGGTGCCGGTAGCGCCATCGGTTTACCATACGGAACCGTATGAAGACCCACTGGTAAGCGGTATCAACCGGGACCTTTCCCGGGCTACGGCTTACTCCTTTGCCAGTGTAAATGATGCACTGGACGGGGATCGTGAAAAAAGCGGGCGGTATCTTTCCTTAAACGGTCTTTGGGATTTTGCCTTTGCATTGAAACCCGGTGATGCGCCTGCAGATTTTTATAAGAAGAAAGTGTCTGGATGGAAAAAAATAACTGTTCCCTCCAATTGGGAAATGCAGGGTTATGATAAACCGATCTACAAAAGTGCCGTTTACCCGTTCCGCCCCGTAAACCCGCCATCGGTACCAAAGGATTACAACGGAACGGGCTGCTATCAGCGTTCGTTTATGATCCCCAAAAACTGGAAAAACAAAAATATCACTTTACATTTTGGAGGGGTGAGCTCTGCATATAAGGTCTGGATCAATGGTCAGTTCCTGGGCTATGCTGAAGATAGTTTTATGCCTTCAGAATTTAACATCACCCCATACCTGAAAGAAGGGGAGAATATTGTATCGGTATGGGTATTGCGCTGGTGTGACGGCAGCTTTTTGGAAGACCAGGATCAGTGGCGCCTGAGCGGGATCCATCGCGAAGTGTACCTGATGGCAGAACCCAAATTGCGGATCGCTGATTTTTTTTACCAGACAAAACTGGATAAACAATATAAGGACGCCGTGTTAAGCATCCGGCCCCGGCTGGAAAATCTCAGCGGAAAAAAAGTGCCGGGCTGTATAATTAAAGCGCAACTGTATGATGCAGGTAAAAAGCCTGTATTGAAAAAGGCATTGCAGATCACGGCCGATGCTGTTGTCAATGAAATTTATCCCCGGCTGGACCGTGTGAAATTTGGCTTGCTGGAAACTACGATCAGGGATCCAAAAAAATGGAGCACGGAAGAACCCAATTTGTACACCCTGGTGCTGAGCCTGGAAGATAGTACCGGGGCGGTTTTGGAGGCAAAGAGCTGTAAGCTGGGTTTTCGAAGTATTGAATTCAGAAAAACAGATAGCAAACTGCTGATCAATGGAAAGGAAACCTATCTGTACGGTGTGAACCGTCCCGATCACCATCCGCTTAAAGGAAAGGCCCTTTCCCGGGAAGATATTTTAAAAGATATTACAACTATTAAACGGTTTAATTTTAATTGTATCCGGCTGAGTCATTATCCAAGCGATCCTTATTTGCTGGATCTGTGCGATGCATTCGGGATTATGGTTATTGATGAAGCCAACCTGGAAACGCATGGGCTTGGCGGTAAGCTGGATAATGATCCCCGGTGGACGGGCGCTTACCTGGAACGGGTTTCAAGAATGGCATTACGGGATAAAAACCATCCTTCCATCATTTTCTGGAGCCTGGGTAATGAAGCCGGCAGCGGCCCCAATCATGCTGCTATGGCGGGCTGGATCAAGGATTATGATATGACGCGCCCGCTGCATTATGAACCCGCCATGGGCAGTCCTAAAGAGGAAGGGTATATCGATCCTTCTGATCCCAGGTACCTGAAAGCAAACGACCATTCCCATCGTATTCAGAATCCCAGAGACCAGTATTATGTGGATATGATCAGCCGGATGTATCCTGCGCTCTATACGGCGCCGTTGCTGGTGTATCAGAAAAATGGCGACCATCGTCCCATTTTCTTTTGCGAGTATGCGCATGCCATGGGTAACAGTGGCGGCAACCTGAAAGAGTTCTGGGATCAGTGGCGGGCATTACCCCGGGTGATCGGCGGTTGTATCTGGGAGTTTAAAGACCAGGCCCTGGTGAAGAAAGACCCGGCAACCGGGAAACCGTTTTATGCTTACGGCGGCGATTTCGGGGAAAAATATTTCGACAACTTTACGATCAAAGGGATCGTGAATGCCGATGATACACCGAAGGGAGTGATGTATGAATGCAAAAGGATCTTTCAGCCGGTACAATGCGAATGGGCCGATTCGGCAAAGCGTATTATAAAAATCATCAACAGGAGCCCGGTACGCAATGTGAACAGCTATACCTGCAGCCTTTCTGTACTGCGGGCCCAGGATCATGAGTACGCCTATTCCTCAACAAAATCTTTTGATATTGCCCCGGGCGATAGCCTGTATTATGATATGGGAAAAGCTGCTGCGGTGCTGTCCGGAAACGGGGAGTATTTTGTAAATATTTCTTTCCTGTTAAAAGAAAAAACGGACTGGGCGGATAAGGGATTTGTTATCGCCTCAAACCAGTTGCATTGGGGAGCGGTGAAAAAAACACCACCGGCTTTTTCGGCAATACCTTTTAAAGAGGATGGCCATTATTTTACTGCGGCCGGCCCGGATTTTTCTGTAAAGATTGATAAAAAAACAGGTGGTCTGATCTCGTGGACCGACGGATCAGGGAAAAGTGAAAAAGTGGCGATGCCCTTACTCCCGCATTTTACAAGACCGCTGACCGATAACGACAGGCGGGGATGGAAACCGCAAAAGATCATGGCGCAATGGTATACGGACAGCCCTGTTTTAAAAACGATTTCGCTGGAAACAAGGAACGGCGTGGAGGGAGTGCTATCGCGGTATACGATGCTGCAGGATAGTGTGCGGGTAGCGGTTTTCTATGCGGCAAACAAATTGGGAAGTATTAAAGTGGCGTATGAACTGGAAGCAGATCCGGCACTGCCCGATATTCCGAAGATCGGGATGCAAATGGGGATTAATAAAAATTTTACAGACCTTTCCTGGTTTGGGAAAGGGCCTATGGAGAATTACATCGATAAAAGTTACGGCGCTGATGTAGGCTGGTACCGGATGAACCTTTCAGCATTTATCGAAAATTATGTGGTGCCGCAGGAGAATGGCAACCGGACGGATGTGCGCTTTTTTCAACTTATGGATCAGCGGGGGCAGGAGGGCATGGCGGTCACCACCGATAGCCTGCTCAGCATCAGCGTATGGCCTTATACCGAAAAAAATATCCAGTCGGCGAAACACACAACGGATCTGCATACTCCCGGATTTAATACGTTGAATATTGATCTGATCCAGATGGGTGTAGGCGGAAATGATAGCTGGAGCCCGGTGGCAGCGCCGCTGGAACAATACCGGATAAAAGCAGGTAGGTATCATTATTCATTCTACCTGGATCCCCGGCCGGTCCGGTAAAATTTTTTCAGAAAAACTAACCGGTATATTTGAAAATTGATAAACAGAGCAAATGAAGGGACGTTTGAAAATAACCATAATAATACTTGCATTCTTTTTATTGCATAGCGCTTGTTGGGGGCAAAAGGAAAAGCCGGCAACACTTGAATCACTGTTTAAAGCCCCACCACAGGAGGCCAGCCCCTGGGTATTCTGGTATTGGATGTATGCGGCCGTTTCAAAAGAAGGGATCACCGCAGACCTGGAAGCCATGAAACAGGCAGGGATCGGAGGTGCTTACCTGATGCCCATTTATGATACAACCTCAAAAGTTCCTTACCCGAAACCGGCACGGCAGCTGACGCCGGAATGGTGGGCGATGGTGAATCATGCGATGGCAGAAAGCAAGCGGTTAGGACTAAAACTGGCCATGCATGTAAGCGATGGTTTTGCGCTGGCGGGCGGCCCCTGGATAAAACCGGACCAGTCGATGCAGAAGCTGGTATGGACAAAAACCTATCTGCGTGCCGGAGAAATAAATATACTCCGCTTGAAGCAGCCGGAAACCCGTGAAAACTTTTATGAGGACATAGCCGTCTTTGCCTACCCGGCTAATGCGAATGCTGCTTTTGAAAAGATAGCGCCCATACCGGTTGTAACGGCAAGTACGGGGGAGAAGGTTTCCTGGCTCGCTACAGAAAATAATGATGGGGGGACTTTCAGAAGCGACACGGCTTGCTGGATCCAATACACTTACCCAAGAAAGTTCACACTGCGCTCAGTAAGAATCCATACCGGTGGTAATAATTACCAGGCGCAGCGATTGCTGGTACAATACAGCAATAACGGGGTTGGGTTTAAAACATTGATGCGACTGGAACCTGCACGCCACGGGTGGCAGGATACGGATGAAGATAACACTTACGCTATTCCCGCTACTACTGCAAAATACTTCCGGTTTGTTTATGATAAAAAAGGAACGGAGCCCGGTGCTGAAGACCTGGATGCTGCCAAATGGAAGCCGGTATTAAAAATAAAAGGGATTTACCTGGGCGATGAACCGGTGATCAACCAGATCGAAGCAAAGAATGGCAGCATGTGGCGGGTAGCCGGAAATACAACGCCCGAAATAGTGCCGGATAACGGTGCAGTGCGGTTAAAGAATGTTATAAATCTTACCGGCAAAATGGACAAAGAGGGCAACCTGGATTGGCAGCCACCCAAAGCAGGCAACTGGATCATTTTACGGATGGGGCATACTGCTACAGGCCATACCAATGCAACCGGCGGCGCAGCAAAAGGGCTGGAATGCGATAAGTTTAATAGAGATGCGGTAACACTTCAATTTGAAAACTGGTTTGCAAAAGCATTTGAGAAAACAAGCCCGGGCCTGGCGGCGGAAGTGCTAAAAATATTTCATGTGGATAGCTGGGAAGCAGGGAGCCAGAACTGGGGGAAGAACTTTGCGGACGAATTTAAAAGAAGACGCGGTTATGACCTGATGCCCTGGCTGCCGGTAATGGCGGGCGTTCCCGTTGAAAGCGCTACTACTTCTGAAAAAGTATTGCACGATGTGCGGGAAACCATTGCAGAATTGATCAATGATGTATTTTATAAGACCCTGGCACAACTGGCACATGAAAAGGGATGTACGTTTAGTGCGGAAAGCGTGGCGCCTACTATGACGAGCGACGGTCTGTTGCACTACAAAACAGTGGATATACCCATGGGTGAGTTCTGGTTAAAAAGCCCTACGCATGATAAGCCGAACGATATGCTGGATGCCATAAGCGGCGGCCATATTTACGGGAAAAATATTATACAGGCAGAAGCCTTTACAACATTGCGGATGAACTGGAGCGAGCACCCGGGAAATATAAAGGCATTAGGGGACCGGAATTTTGCAATGGGGATTAATAAAATGGTGTTGCATGTGTTTACACACAATCCCTGGCTGAACCGGAAACCTGGTATGACCCTGGGAGGCATCGGTTTGTTTTATCAGCGGGACCAAACCTGGTTCCGGCAAAGCAATGCCTGGATCACTTATCTGGCAAGGGTTTCAGCAATACTGCAACAGGGGAAGCCCGTGACGGATATTGCTGTATTTACAGGAGAAGAAGTGCCGCGCCGTTCCGTATTACCCGACCGGTTGGTTGCTACATTGCCCGGAGTATTTGGAGCAGCGCGGGTGGCATCGGAAAAACTAAGACTGGAAAATGTGAATCAACCACTACGAACGATACCGGAGGGAGTAACACATTCCGCAAATATGGCCGATCCCGAAAACTGGACGGATGCGTTGCGCGGCTATAAATATGATTGTTTTAATCCGGATGCGCTGCTGCAGGCAAAAGTGGTGAACGGGAAAGTAGTACTGCCCTCTGGTGCCCGTTATTCCATATTGGTATTTCCCGGTAAAACAAAAATGAACCCCAACAGCAGTTTAATGTCTTTGGCGGTTGCAAAAAAGATTGAGGAGCTGCAACGCGATGGGGCAGCGATTATTATTGATAAACAATCCTGGCAACCCATCAGCTTTAACGAAAGTCAAAAGGAATTAGACGCGGTTTGGCAAAGGATAGCGGCTTTTAATGGAAAAAATAGAATGATAGCAGCTCCCTATAATGAGGCTTCTTTTGATAAGCTGGGTGTGTCAAAAGATGTAGCTGTCTTGTCAGCAAATAACAGGGTTGCATGGACACACAGGGAATTGAGCGACGGGGATAGTTATTTTATTTCAAATCAGGAGAACCAACCGCAAACACTTACTTTATCCTTCAGGGTGGCGGGCTATGTGCCGGAGATATGGGATCCCGTTACCGGAACGATTAGCGTTAGCGGGAACTGGGAAATCAAACAGGGTAGAACGATTATTAACCTGCCGTTGGCCTCCAATGGGTCGGCATTTATAGTGTTCCGCCAGCCAACAACAGCAAAACAAAAAAAGACGGTTATTGATGGACCCAAAACAATTGCGAAAATCAGCAATGCCTGGAACGTACAGTTTGACACGGCTTACGGAGGCCCACGGGAAGCGGTGGTATTTGAAAAACTGGAGCCCTGGAATAAAAACGGGAATATAGCTATAAAGTATTATTCCGGAACCGCCGTCTATAAAAATAATTTTAGCATTACTGATCTTAAAAAAGGCAAGCCG
Source organism: Niabella soli DSM 19437 (assembly GCF_000243115.2). Classification (NCBI taxonomy): domain Bacteria; kingdom Pseudomonadati; phylum Bacteroidota; class Chitinophagia; order Chitinophagales; family Chitinophagaceae; genus Niabella; species Niabella soli. The sequence goes on from NZ_CP007035.1 coordinate 4,515,373, forward strand.
GTTTTTATACGTATCGATAGTGTTTATAACTGCGCTACAGTGCGCATTAACGGAATGGATTGTGGCACTATTTGGACGGATCCCTTTCAGTTGGATATTTCAAAAGCAGTTAAACAAGGACAAAATAGTATTGAGATCACAGTGAGCAATACCTGGGCCAACCGGCTGATCGGGGATCTTTCACTGCCTGAAAATAAACGCGTAACCTGGACGACAGCGCCCTTATTGCTACAGGGGAAACCCTTGCTGAATGCGGGTTTGGGAGGAGAGGTTAAGGTTGTTCAGTAAAGAGAATGCTTCTTTATGGTGCCGTCATTTCGAGCGTACCGCAGGGAAGCGAGAAATCTCGTTCTTTAATAACGGGATTTCTCACCCTCCTGGCGTCGGGTTCGAAATGACGTGAACCTTTATTTCAACTCCTGTTTAAAAAAATCGATGGTCCGTTTCCAGGCCAGTTCAGCAGCTTCTTTGTCGTACCGTGGTGTGGTATTATTATGAAAACCGTGGTTAGCGTTGGCATAAATATAGGCCGTATACTTTTTATGGTTGGCTTTTAAAGCCGTTTCATAAGCAGGCCATCCTTCGGTGACGCGGGTGTCCAGTGCAGCGTAATGCAATAAAAGCGGGGCCTGTATTTTAGGAACGTCCGTTTCAGCAGGCTGGGTGCCATAAAAAGGAACGGCCGCTGCCAAACCAGGAATACGAACAGCCATCATATTGGCGATCCACCCGCCAAAGCAAAAGCCTACCACGCCCACTTTACCATTACAATCCGGGTGGTTCTTAAGATAATCGTAGGCAGCAATAAAATCTTCCAGCATTTCATTTTTATCCCGTTTGGCCTGTAGCACCCGTCCTTCATCATCATTACCCGGATAACCGCCCAGGGGTGTCAGGGCATCGGGCGCCAGTGCAATAAAACCTTCTACAGCGGTTCTGCGCGCCACGTCTTCGATATAGGGATTCAGTCCCCGGTTTTCATGTACCACCACTATGCCACCAACTTTCTTTTTTAACCCATCGGGTTCGGCAAGCAGGCCTTTAATGGACCCGCCGCCCTTAGGCGACGGGTAATGAATGTATTCCGTCTTGAGTCTTTTGTCTTCCGGGCCTACGGTAGCCGTTGTTTTATAATCCGGCATTAAAAAACTCAGCAGTGCGGGAACGGTGAGGCCACCAACGGCATAGAGCGACAGTTGTTGCATAAAACCGCGCCGGTCTATTCGGTTATGCGCATAGTCATCATACAGATCGAATACTTCCTGCCGGATATTTTCTTTTTTTACAGGGTCCATATGTATGGTTTTATAAGGTTGAAAGCTTGTTCAAATTTACATTGTTTTCCCGAAGTTTATCAGTGCAGAGCAGCTATTTCTTTGCCACTGAAACACAGAATGCACTGAGATTTTTCAGTGGCTCTGTGGCAAAATAAAAGTGCCGTGCATCCTTCAGCGCAGCATGTTTATCACATCTTTTTCTCTGCTTTGAGGGATAACTTTAAGCGAAACAAATTTTCCCCTTTTCAAAACACCTTCAACCGTTGTATGCCGGGGGGCATGTAATTTGAACGCTACATCCCATTCCTTTGGCCAGGCGGGGAACAAATAAATTTTATCGCCTGCCGCCTGCAGCAGCATTTCCTGCAAGCCGGTCATCCCGGAGCCCCCCCAGTTATGATCCGGAACCCAGTCGTAGCCAGGTCCCCAAAACGCTGGAAATCGCCGCCCGCCGTCTTTTAATTTCTGAACAGTTAGCTGCTGTGCTTCGCGGGTTAAACCCAGCCGGGCGGCAAAAATATTGTCCTGTTTCCAGCCAACGGCACTGCGGAATTTCAATGCAAACGTGTCCAGTTTATAAGTGTTTATGGCGGTATCCAGTCCCGGGCGGCCAATGCCAAAGAGGCCCCACGGAAAAACAGGATAGAGCATAGAGGATTCGGTATTATTCACCCGCGCCCACAGCTTCGCAGGGGCAATAGTGGTCTTGCCATTGTATTGCATAAAAGGGACCGGTGGGATCCTTTGAAGTAACCCGTTAAAATATATTTTTTCGGTATTGTTTAAATTGCCGGCCGGTAGTGCTAAAAGCGCCGCTGTTACTGTTTTTAACGCAGCAATGGTGGAGCTGGAATTATAAGCCATCTTAAATGTTTCTGCCCCGGACCCGGGATACAATATCAAATGCCCCTCCTGGTCCAGCGCTTTAATGCCCCGCTGCTTTGCCAGGTACTGATAATGTTCATCAAAAAAACGCAAACAACTTTTTATTAAAGGCAGGTAGTTTTTTAAGACGATGGTACCATAGTCGTTGGCATCCAGCAGCATTTTGCAAAATTCGAGCACGGTATCCCATTCATATTCCAGCCAGGCATTGTATTCCATGCCCGGGTCGAATCCTGCCGGCCGTTTCCAGCCATATTCTGTTGGATTCGGTAAGCCAAAGTTTTCTAGCTGTTCATTAAAATTAGCGCCGCCGTGGCCCCAATAAATTTTACTTCTTAATTCCGCCGTAGCTAAAAGCCGGTTGTAAAAATCAAACTGGGGTTGCATCATATCAACATCGCCGCTTTTAAGCAGGGGCCAGTACACCAGTCGTTGGTTTTGTGCGGTAAAGGTGCCGCCGCCCCAGTTGCGATGGTCGGGTGTACCTTTTATTGTGGAGTCCGTAAAAACGGGGTCAACCGTAAAAAGGCCGCCGTTAAATTTAGTGGGGTAACTGCCATAAGCATTTGCTGCCAGCATATAACGGAACAACTGGTAATTGCGGCCCAGTTGCCAGGCCGTATCGGCTGCATTTTTTATACCAGGGTTGATACAAATATAACTGCGCTCCCAAAACTGTTTCCACCACTTTGCTGTTTGCCATAACGCATTTTTGTTTTGCTGAATGGTTTGGGCAATTTGACGGAGCTGTTGCCTCCAGGCCTCCGTAGTTGGGGTTTGATCATTATGTAAAATGATCTGGAGCTCCTGGTGCTTTTTTGCTTCCCGGCTGTGCAGGCTCCAGCTTTTAAAAAGGGTAGTCGCATAAATACCTTCGCCGGTATTTCCCGGTACAAAGCCTGCTCCCCGGATCATCCCGCCCGAGGTCAGCCGGCGCAGGGGATTAAAAAGCTGCTGTTTTACGTTGCTGAGCCCCTGCTGGGCAACAGTTGCGTCAAAAACAGTAGAATCGGCATTACGATGATAAAACAGGATATTGTTTTTATCATATTCTATATAATCTTTTTGGGTAACCACTTTTACATGGCTGGCCCATTTCCAGGAATTGGCATTGTTTTCTTTGCCTTTCAGCAGGCGGTCTTCAAAGCGCCAGTTTTCATAGACGGCTTCGGCACGTATGGGTTTTGAACTCTGTATATCCAGGTGAATCACCGGCTGCAATACATCTACCCACACAGTGATGCGTACTTTATTGGTGGCGGTGGAGGCGTCAATAGTGGCGCTGCCGTTTTCCAGGTGCAGTTGCTGCCGGAAACGGGCATTAGTAAAGGGATTTGGTAACAACTTTAGCCGCAGTCTGCCTGATTTCAAAAAAGTATTGTTTTCATCGAAAGCGCCGCTTTTAGAAAAATAAAGGAACACTTCGTTATGCTCCACCCATAGGTTCGCGCCAATACTGCCGCCGCCCACGGGCATGGATCCGGAAGCGTTGTTGCTTTCTGTGGTCCAGTCGACACTATAATCGCTAACAGAAAATTGTGCAAAGCTTCCGTTCGTTGCTAAAAGGAACAAAAAAATACAAAAACAAAATTTAAACATGAGTCTGTTTAGACTTTTTAAACTTCATAATTTCTACTAAACCTATGTGCCCGCCCCCGCCAGAATGAATCTTTCGCCCGCCCGTACCGAATGGCACATTCGGGCGGGGGCGGGCGTGCCGGTACGGATGGGGTTCAAAATAAGTTGAAGCAACATTATAATTGTAAATATTACAATTATTTCAATGAAAATCAAATTTTTAAGAAGGAATCCTGCATTTTGCTCGTCTAATGTAACAAAAGGGCGCCATAAAACGGGGAATAAGCGAAAAGTTTATTATTATTGAATTGATTTTTGTCTTGAGCCAATGAAAGAAGCGGAAAATAAACAGGGATCATTTAAAAATATCTGGTATGGGATCGGGCGGAAACGTATCGAGATCCCGAATCAGGTATTGCGTGATAAGGTAATAGACGATCCTTTGCTGAATAGTTTGTACATCTCCAGCCTTGGGTACTATCCGAATGCGAAAGCGCATTTTACCAAGCGAAAAAAAGGGCTGCCGGGGAATATGCTGTTTTATTGTGTGGCAGGGCATGGATTTTATGAGCTCAGGGGAGAGACGCATACAGTGAATCCTAATGAATTTTTTATCCTGCCTTATGACGAAGCGCATGCTTATGGATCGCAGGAAAAAGACCCCTGGAGTATTTACTGGATCCATTTTGAAGGAAAAAATCTTCCCGCTTTTAATGAGATCAACGCGGTTAAGGATTGTTTTAAATCTACACGGATAAAAGATAATGGAGAGATAACGGCGCTGTTTAATAAAATGTATGAATCGCTGGAACTGGGGTACAGTGCGGATAATCTTTATTTTTCGAACCTGAGCCTGCGCCAGTTTTTTTCCTATTTTATCTATAATAACCGGCATCACCCGGTGGTAGAGAATAAAGAGCTGGACAGCGTGGACCGCGTCATACTTTTTATGCAGGAGAAATTGCAGGAAAGTCTGACACTGGCTGACCTGAGCCGGTATTCCAACTATTCCGTTTCCCGGTTTTCTAATTTATTTAAACAGAAAACCGGCTATGCTCCCATGGATTATTTTATGCATATGAAGATCCAGCAGGCCTGCCAGCTCCTGGACTTTACGGACCGGGCCATTAAAGACGTTGCACTTACGATGGGATTTGATGATCCGTATTATTTTTCAAAACGATTTAAACAGGTAATAGGAATGCCCCCCCAGCAATACAGGGCTATTAAAAAAGATTAAAAAATTATTATGAGAGGATCACTGAGTCGATTACTGCTTTTGATAGTATTACAGATTGCTGTTCTTATTCCCTGTGGCGCCACTGTTCCCGGAGATCCCGGTGCTATAAAGTTTATGACCTACAATGTCCATCATTGTAATCCTCCGTCAAAGCCAGGTGTAATTGATGTAGCAGCCATTGCCCGGGTTATTAAAAAAGAAAACCCTGATATCATTGCCCTGCAGGAAATTGACGTAAATACCGGTCGCTCCGGCAAAATAAACCAGGCAGCGTTATTAGCAGAAAAAGCGGGGTACCATGCGTTTCATTTTTCCAAAACAATTGATTTTGATGGCGGCGAATACGGGATCATGATCCTTTCCAGGTATCCACTATCGGATATGGAAACACATAAACTGCCTACCGACCCGGCAACCGGGGGAGAACCGCGCGTTTTATCCGTGGCAACGGCAACCTTACCCAATGGAAAAAAGATCCGCGTAGCCAGCGTGCATCTGGATTTTAAGGGAAAAACAAATAGCAAACTGCAAATGACCGAAGTGAATAAGATCTTAGGGAAAGAAAAGCTCCCGGTGATCATCGGGGGGGATTTTAATGCTACAGAAAACAGCGAAACCATTGGTTTGCTGGATGCGGCATTTACCCGCACCTGTAAGCACTGTGCTTTTACGATTGAAGAAGGAAAGGGAAAAATGGCTATAGACTTTATAGCCTACAAACCAGGCACAGCATTTTCGGTGATAAAGCATCAGGTGATCGATGAAACCTACGCGTCTGATCACCTGCCGGTTATGGCTGAATTGAAAATTCATTAGCTACTATATGCGAAAAATAGTTTTCGTTGCCCTTTTATTGTTGACGCTGGCCGCGTATGGCCAGTCAAAAAAGGATTCACAAAAGCCAAATATCATCTTTATCCTGGTGGATGATCTGGGCTATGGGGATGTGGGCGTATTCAATCAAAACGCGCGGAAAGCCAAACACGATCCTGCGGTTCCTTATTTAATTACCCCCTCGCTGGATAAGATGGCCGCGAACGGAGCGGTTTTTACACAACAGTATGCCAATGCTCCGGTATGCGCTTCTTCTCGTTCGTCGTTCCTGACGGGCGTTACACAGGGCAATGCAGTAGTAAGAGATAATCAGTTCGATAAAGCGCTGGAGGATAACTATACCATTGCTAATACCTTAAAGCGATCGGGCTATACCACCGTTGCTATTGGCAAATGGGGCTTACAGGGTACGGCTACTCCATGGCCGGCACACCCTATGAAACGGGGATTTGATTATTATTTCGGGTATATGCGGCACAGCGATGGTCATGAACATTACCCCAAAGAGGGGCCTTACCGGAAGCCAAAGGAAGTATATGATGCCTACAAAAATGTAGCGAACGACCTGGATAAATGTTATACCGGGGATCTGTGGACGGCCAGGGCAAAACAATGGATCATTGAGCACAGTAAACAAAAAGGATCCGAACCTTTTTTCATGTATCTCGCCTATGATACGCCTCATGCAACTATCGAATTACCCACTCAGGAATATCCAAAAGGTGCGGGGCTGAATGGCGGGGTACAATGGCTGGGCACGCCGGGTAAAATGATCAATACCGCAACGGGTACGATCGATTCCTGGCAACACCCGCTGTTCCGGAATGCTACCTATCTGGATAAAACAACCGGAACAACAAAGCCCTGGATGGATGTTGATAAACGATACGCAACGGTGGTGCAACGGCTGGACCAGGAAATCGGGGATGTGCTGCAATTATTAAAAGACCTGAAAATAGATCAGCATACGCTGGTGGTTTTTTCTTCGGATAACGGCCCCTCCCAGGAGTCGTATTTAAAAGAACCGTATACGCCACAGTTTTTCGACGGCTATGGTCCTTTTGATGGTATCAAGCGGGATCTGTGGGAAGGAGGAAGCCGTATGCCGGTAATTGTGCAGTGGCCGGGAATGGTACAACCGGGAAAGACGATAGCGCTTCCCTCGTTATTGTCAGACTGGATGCCTACCTTTTTAGATGTGGCAGGTGTAACAGCTCCTGCACGGACCGATGGCGTTTCGCTGCTGCCGACCCTGACCGGCAAGGGAAACCAACGGCCCACCACGGTCTATTCTGAATATTATTTTGAAGGCCAGACGCCGAAATATCCCGAATTTGAAAAAGATCATGCGGGACGGATCAGGAACCAGATGCAAATGATCCGGCTGGGCGATTGGGTGGGCGTGCGCTATGATATAAAAAAACAGGCAGATAATTTTGAGATCTACAATGTGATCAAAGATCCGAAAGAAAAAGAGAACCAGGCCGCAAGGATGCCCGCGGTACAACAGGAAATGAAAGATAAAGTACTGCAATTACGATCTGTAAATGCAAGTGCTCCCCGCCCTTACGACGGAGAATTGGTTCCTCCTGTTACCACTGTGCCGGCTAAGGGTATAAAGTGGGCTTTGTATAAGGATGCTGCAGACTGGGTACCGGAAATGGGGTCAATGCTACCGGTAAAGACAGGGAGTATAAAACGGCCGGATGTAGCGGTGCTAAAGGGTTCGGGGGCAACTGTTGTTACATTCAGGGGATATATTCATGCGCCGGCAGACGGTGCTTATACTTTTTACCTGGCCTCCAACGGTAAGGCCTTTTTCAGGATACACCAGATCCCTTTAATTGACGCAGATTACCATTATAAGAAAGGGGAGGAACGATCCGGGAGAATGCTGTTAAAGGCGGGATTGCATCCGTTTACACTTTCGGTAAAACAAACGGAAGCTACTCCGGAACTACAACTGCTGTGGAGTTCAGGGAGCTTTGAAAAAAAAGCGATAGATTTTTATTAAGGTTATTTAGTCAGGATAGCGGTACCTCCGCTGTCGGGAAGTGGCGTATAAGAGAGCTGCTGCTCGTTACAGAACTGGATGACCGCTTGCCGGGCGCCTTTGTATTGTTCATTGTTAAAGTCATGAACAAAAATATAACCACCGCTCACCAACCGGGGATAAAAGAATTGAAGCCCTTCATATATCGGGGCATACAGATCTGTATCCAGGCTTACAAAACAAAAAGTATCTTCTACATCCTTTGCGGTATCAGGGAAAAATCCTTTTTTAAAAATGCAGTTTTCCGGGTGTATCATTTTCGCCTTTACCAGGGGTATGCTTGTTTCCGAGAAATTCTGATCACCGGCGGAGAACCCGCGGGAGCGGTCTGCGGCAATATCGGCAGTATTGAATCCTTCAAAAGTATCAAAGAGATATAGCTTTTTATCGGGAAATAACCGGTTCAACCTTTTGGCAAAATCACCTTTAAAAACACCCACCTCTGCAATATTTCCATCCAGGTGCCGGCTAAGGATCTCTTCAGCACAAAGTTCCAATGTGGAATAACGGATATAATCCAGATTAAGGGGAAGCAAGCGCTCTTTCTTTCGGTAGGTTAAAGAACGGGTCAAATAAATATCCCTGTCTGCTAAAATGCCTGATACAAACCGGAATAGTCTTTTTGATAGTGTCATATAATTTTTACAAGTGTATAAAAATAGCTAATAATACCCGAATTGACGGAAATACGCCCACCTGCAAAGGCCTCTTATTTTTTGGGTGAGCGCTATCGTGCAGGCGTTATTTTCCCGATGCATCTTTGTTTTGCCTTGTCGTAGGCCCTGCTACGCGCAGTACCCCGTTTTTGTCAATGGTCATCGGGTCAATAAATACCACCCGCTCATCCCCGGTTTTGCTGGTACGCCCGTGGTACACGCAATACATCTGTTTGCCGTCTGGAGAGAAGGTAATGCTGTTATGACCGGTTCCGGTAACGATACCGCCCTGTTCGATATTTTTTTGCAGTACCGGGTTGTTGGCGGCCTTTGTAAACGGACCTAACGGGCTTTTGGAAGTGGCATAACCCACTGCATAATTCTTTCCGCCGAAATAATTGGCGGAATACATCATATAATAAAGAGCGCCGTGCTTAAAGATCAATGAGCCTTCGGTCCAGCGCCGGTTTACTTCTTTCGAGGTCACCGAACGGCTTTCCCATTCCGATTGCCGGTCGCTCATTTTTACCGGGGGACGCAGTAAGAGAACGGGTGCGCCGGTAACGCCACTAAAATCCGGTTTTAATTCAACGCCATACACCCAGCTTTCTTCGATCTCCTTAAACCAGCCTTTTTTGCGCGCCCAGTCTGCTATTTCGCTTTTAACCGGGTGCTTATAACAACAGCGGGAGTAATAGAGGTATACCTTCCCATTGGGCTCAAATAAAACATCGGCGTCAATAATGGGGTACCCTGGATCAAAGATCGGCCGGGCATAAAGATCGGTAAAAGGGCCTGTAGGCCGATCGGCAACCGCCACCCCTATTTTAAAGTTTTCCAGCTCCTTGCGGGGATTGTCTTTCCATTGCGCACTGTAGAACATATAGAATTTGCCGTTGCGCTCGAATACCTCCGGCGCCCAGTACGAATCAATACCCCAGCCGTTTTTATTGTCGCCAAAATAAACCTGTCCTTCCGGCTTCCAGTTTACCAGATCATTGGAGGAGTAGGCACTAAATCCTTTTTTTGCTCCGCCACCGGTTCCATACATATAATATTTATCTCCTTGTACATGTAGTACAAAGGGGTCCCCTAACTGTACCGGCAGCGGGTTATGCGAAACAACAGGAGCGTTCTGAGCTGTTGCAGACTGCAGAAAGAGTAAAAAAAAGATTACCGGGATTATTGGTTTCATGTTCAAACGGGTTTAATGAATGCCCACAATATAAACAACTCCTGCTGATCTGTGTGGCAGAAATAGGATCATTACCCATACCACATTATAGAAAAAATCATTTTTGCTTATAATTTTTAAGGAAGCGCTTTATAAAGTCGGCCAGGTTTGTGAACTGTATAACTTTAATCAGTTAATTTAGTGCCAGATTAAACGTGAAATGTTATCCTGAGTTATTTATTTGCGTATTTGCGCTGCCTGCCCGATCTGCACTCATTCAGGCGGGCAAAACAATGAGGCAATGACACATTAAGGCAGCGTCATTTTAAAAAGCCTGGAAATGATTAGTACAGCGATTCCGGCGGCAGACGGGCGTTGTTGTATTGCAACAACGATTGAATAAAAATCTGAATATAAAAAAATGAAAAAGGCAAAATGGTTTGTTTTGATTTTAGCAGGCCTGTGGGCAACGATTACTGAAGCGCAGCGGCAACCCAACATTATTTTTATACTGGCTGATGACCTCGGTTCATCGGAATTAGGCAGCTATGGAAATACCTTCAATGAAACCCCGAATCTGGATAAACTGGCAGGTGAAGGGGCAAAGTTTACGCAGGCCTATTCTGCTGCCCCAATATGCTCCCCATCCCGCGCGGCCATTATGACGGGTCAATACCCGGCACGAATACGTATTACAGATTTTTTAGATGATAATGCGCCGCGGTATCTCGATCCCTCAAAATATTTCACCATCAACCGGGCATTGACGGCCGCCGGTTACCATACCGGCATCATCGGCAAATGGCACTTAGATACGCGCTTTAAAGATCCAATTGGCAACCCGAAGCAACATGGTTTTGATGAAGTGATCGGCTCCGAAACAAAATACATCGCCGACGGGGATTATTTTTACCCTTATGATAAAATAAGCACTTTTGATACAGGTGCCGAAGGCGAATACCTTACGGACAGGCAAAGCAGTGAGGCGGCCAGCTTTATTCAACGCAATAAAAAGGCTCCTTTCTTCCTGTACCTGACCTTTTATAGTGTGCACACCCGGCTGGATGCGCCCGGGGCCCTGGTAAATAAGTACAAGGCCAAGTTCGACAAAAAGTATGGAGCGGGAAAAGCGGAGGCTTTATATGGCCCGCAAAATAAACGACATGAGGCGAACCACCTGGACAATCCGTACCTGGCCGCCATGATTGAGCGGATTGATAATGGGGTGGGACTTATAATGGAAACACTAAAAAAAGAAGGCATTGATAAAAATACGATTGTATTCTTTTTTTCAGATAACGGCGGGGTGTGGAAGCTGGGCAATAACGGGATTTTACGCGCCGGAAAATCCTGGTTGTATGAAGGGGGTGTCCGGGAAAATTTATTGGCAAGATGGCCCGGTGTTATTAGACCCAATACGGTTGTGAATACACGGGTGATGGCAACTGATTTTTACCCTACCTTCCTGGAGTTGGCTAAGACTAAAAAGAAAAAAGATATACTGCTGGATGGCAAAAGTATCCTGCCTTTGCTGAAAGGGAAATCCCTGCAAGAGCCCCGGGAGCCTTTTTACTGGCATTATCCTTCTGAAACCGGCAGATGGGTGCCCCGCATGTGCAGTGCTGTTCGGGATGGCGATTATAAATTATTGTATTTCTATAAAGCCAACCGCACAGAGTTGTATAACTTAAAAGATGATCCGTCGGAGCAGAAAGATATTGCAAAAGAAAATCCTGAAAAAACAACAGCACTGAAAAGAAAGCTGGATCAGTGGTTAAAAGATGTAAATGCGGAAATGCCCGATGTAAGCGGGGCTAAACCACAGTTGTAACTTATTGCAATGCTGCAAAATAAAACGGGCCCTTTTACAGTTTCTATCTATTTAAATTGCATCAGTTATGCCGGATGTTTACGAGTTAAAAAATCAATACATTAATATTGCCGTTGCCAGCCATGGTGCAGAACTGCAAAGTATAACGGACGTTACCAATGGCCAGGAATATATGTGGTCCGGCGATCCGGCTGTTTGGGGAAAGCATTCTCCCGTATTGTTCCCGATTGTGGGGGCGTTAAAGGATAATACCTATTTCTTTAACGGTAAGGCCTACAACCTTAACCGGCATGGCTTCGCAAGGGACATGGATTTTTCATTATCGGACCGGCAGCCGGATCAGTTGGTTTTTTCACTGAAGAGTTCGGCGGCTACGTTAAAAAATTACCCGTTCCCTTTTGAATTAACTATAAGCTACCGGCTCAGTGAAAAATCAGTGCAGGTTACTTATGCTGTAAAGAACTCCGGAGACGGGGATATGTGGTTTTCAATTGGCGGGCACCCGGCCTTTAAACTGCCGCTCTTTACTGGTGATGCTTATGTCGAATATCATCTTGAATTTGAACAGCCGGAAACAACAGGGAGATGGCCTATAGCAGCGGGAGGGCTCATTGCTGCGATGCCGGCTCCTTTTTTAGAAAATAAACAGCGGCTGGACCTTGATAAAAGTTTATTTGCAAAAGATGCACTGGTGTTGAAGCACCTGCGATCTGAGCAGATAGCCGTTGTTTCCAACAAAACAGGCAAAGGTTTTTTATTTTCCTGGAAGGACTTTCCTTTTTTTGGGATCTGGGCCGCTTCCGGAGCGGATTTTATTTGCCTGGAACCCTGGTGCGGCATTGCAGACGGTGTCAATTCCAGCCAGGATATTACACAGAAAGAAGGGATCAACCGTTTGGCACCCGGTAAACATTTTGAGCGTAGCTGGGCGGTAACGATCAATAATTGAAGCAGCAGTTGAGGTCGTTATGCTTATAGTTTGGCAAAGCGCGGCGACGATAAGCTCAATCGATAAAAACAAAACCTTTCTGTGGCCCGTTGATCTGCGCAGCTCGTTCGTACAACACTCATCCGCGAAAATCTGCGGAGAACTTATGCCAAGTCTGCAAAATCGAAAGAACCTTTCTCGCCGGATTCCGGTAGCTGCTGCCCTGTGTGCTGCAGTACAAGAGTGCGACGCAACGAAGCTGATAGAAGTATTGCTGCCGGGCCCATAACAAAAACAGCCGTTTACGGGCGTTTGACAAATTCACTCTTAATGAAGCAACGTTATATTCAAACGGAGCGGCTATGGCTCCAGAGGGCCCTGTGTTTATAGGATCGTTGTTATGAATCGCATCGGCCCCGGCAGGAGGCCGCGTGAACACGGGGGCGTACTACGGAGCCCAATCCCTCCCTTGCATATTTTCTATAAACACGTCGCTCCTGTCGGAGCTGAAGCGGTAAATTTGTTATACCTCCCCGTTTACCGATAACCCAATGTTCCCTATTTTTGTTAGATTGAGTTGTCTACGTTGATGATGAAACGATTTATTGTGATTACCATATCGCTCCTGAGTGTATTTGCTGCGGCCGCGCAGGAAAAATATACGCTTAGCGGTACCATAAGAACAGCTAAAGCCGGCGAAACCGTTATTGGCGCAAGCATTTCCGTAGACAGTGCCGGTGCGAACACCGTTTCCAACGAATACGGATTTTATTCGCTCACGCTTCCCAAAGGAAATTATGTGATTACCTATTCCGCCGTGGGATTTGAAAGTGTTACTGATACGATCCATTTAAATAGTAATAAAGTGCAACCGGTTGTATTGGCAGATCACGTGGTAGATCTGGAAGCCGTAACCGTAGCCACCAATACTAAAGGAAGAACGATCTCCGGAACCCAAATGGGCGTGGAACATCTGAATATGAAAGAAGTAAACACCATTCCGATGCTGCTGGGGGAGCGGGATATTTTAAAAGCGATCCAGCTATTGCCGGGAATAAAATCAGCAGGGGATGGTAACAGCGGGTTTTATGTAAGGGGCGGATCAACGGATCAGAACCTGATCCTGCTGGATGAAGCAAACGTGTACAATGCGTCGCATCTTATGGGTTTTTTTTCAACATTCAATTCGGACATCGTAAAGGATGTAACCATTTATAAAGGCGGCATGCCGGCCCAGTATGGCGGCCGTTTATCTTCGGTGCTGGATGTAAAGATGAATGAAGGCAACAACCAGCATTATGTGGTGAGCGGCGGGATAGGCCTCATCTCCGCCAAATTAAACGTGGAAGGCCCGATACAACAGGATAAATCATCATTTCTTGTTTCAGGAAGAAGGTCCTATGCCGACCTGTTTTTACCCCTCCTGGGCGATTCTGCCAATAAAGGCACCCGCCTCTACTTTTATGATCTGAATACAAAAATGAATTATATCCTTGGGAAAAAAGACCGGTTGTATCTTTCCGCTTACCTGGGCAGGGATGTGCTGAAACTGGAGAAACAATTTGGACTGGATTGGGGCAACAAGACTGGTACGCTGCGGTGGAATCATATTTTTAATGACCGTGTATTTTCCAATACCTCCCTTATCTATAGTAATTTTAATTATAATATTGCTATTGACAACCCCAATAATAACCTCAATATTTTTTCCCAGATCAAGGACCTGAATTTAAAAGAAGAAATACAGTGGTATGCGGGAAGCGCACATGCACTGCGTTTAGGGTTCAACTCCATTTATCATACCATTACTCCTGGCGAAATAACCAGTTCAGGAAAAGAAAGTTATAATGATTTGATATTACAGAACCGCTACGCATGGGAAAATGCAGCTTTTGCTACGGATACCTGGAAAATGTCAAACAGCTTTAGCCTGACCTATGGTTTGCGGGTATCCTCTTTTGCCATTATGGGGCCTGGAGATTACTACCGCCTGGACGCCGAGGGTAATGTTAAAGACACACTCCGGTACAAAAAAGGTGACCTGGTGGAAAACTATTGGAACCTGGAACCCCGTCTGGCGGCGGGTTTTAAGCTGAGCAGCACTGCATCAATAAAAATTTCCTATGCAAGGAACGCCCAAAATATGCACCTGATCTCTAACTCAGCAACTAATGTGCCTACGGATAAATGGATCGCCAGCACCAATAATATAAAACCGGAGATAGCGGATATCTACTCGGCGGGCTGGTATAAAAATATGGGGAATAATGTGTATGAGCTTACCGTGGAGTCCTATTACAAATGGCTGCAGCACCAGATCGATTACCGGACCGGAGCAGATGTTTATACCAACAATGCCATTGAATCGCAATTATTAACCGGCATCGGCAGGGCTTACGGAATTGAATTTTTGATGAAGAAGAAACGAGGAAAACTAACGGGCTGGCTGGGCTATACGCTTTCCAAATCTGAACGGAAAATTGACGGTATTAATGATGGCGAATGGTACAATGCCCGGCAGGATCGCACGCACGATATTGCGGTAGTGGCCAATTACCAGGTAAGCAAAAAATGGAATTTGTCTGCCAACTGGGTATATTACACCGGGGATGCCGTAACGTTTCCTGCCGGAAAATATGTGATCGACAAGCAGATCGCTTTTTATTACACGAAACGGAATGCCTACCGGATGCCCGCCTATCACCGGCTCGATCTGGGCGCCACCTTGCAGTTAAAAACAAGGCACAGGGGCTTTTCTTCAGAGCTGGCGTTTAGCTTATATAATGCTTACGGCAGACAGAACGCCTTTGTAATTACCTTTCAACAAAGCGATACCAATCCGGATGTTACCGAAATCGTTAAAACATCGCTGTTTCGTTTTGTGCCATCGGTATCCTATCATTTTAAATTTTAAGAAAATGAAACGATTCAAAAGAAACTTGTTACTGCTGATCGTTTTAGGGGCAATGAGTGCAGGCTGCCAAAAAGTTATTCATCTTTCTATTGAGGGCGTTGCTAAAAAATATGTTATCGAAGCAACGGTTGCTGATAATACTGATTTCTACAATGTCATTATTTCACAAACGCTCAATATTGCAGATTCCAATCTTTTTAGGGGCGTCCCTAATGCGTTGGTAACGATTAGCGAAGACGGCAAGACCCCCGTACCGCTTGCGGATAAAGGGAATGGGATCTATCATGCCAATGTAAGCGGCCGCCCGGGGCATACGTATAATCTTGTGGTTAAGGTTGACGGACAGGTATTTACGGCAAGTTCCACCATGCCTGTAAAAGTTCCGCTGGATTCCGTTTATATCAATGAGCGGCCGTTTTTGGGACGCATGCAAAAAATTGCGGCAGTTGCTTTTACTGACCCTCCGGGGGAAGGCAATGCCTATCGCTTTACGCAATATGTGAACGACCGGAAAGAAATTACCATTTTTGTAACCAATGATAAGCTGTTTGACGGCCGGAGCGTATCCTACGAACTGCTGGTTTTTTCCAGTGACGAGGAGTCGGATCTGAAAACCGGCGATCATCTGAAAGTGGAGATGCGCTGCATCAGTATGGATAATTATATGTATTGGTACAGCCTTTCGCAAAGCGCATTAGGGCAGAACCAAAGCGCATCCCCGGGCAACCCTGTTACGAATATAACGGGAGGGGCGCTGGGCCATTTCAGCGCAAACACCTATGCCACCAAAACAATAATTGTACGTTAACTTTATAAGATGAATCCAACACATATTGAACATATCGGCCTTGCCGTAAAAAATCTGGAGGAGAGCATCCGCTATTGGGAAACGATTTTTGGACTAAAATGTTACCGTGTGGAGGAAGTGGCGGATCAAAAAGTGCGCACAGCATTTTTCCGGGTAGGCGCTACAAAAATTGAGCTGCTGGAATCCACGGATCCCGCTGGCCCCATTGGAAAGTTTATTGAAAAACGAGGCGAGGGGATGCACCATATTGCCTTTGCGGTTAATGATGTAAAGGAGGCGCTGGCAGATGCGACGGAGAAAAATATAGCCGTAATTGATCAAGTGCCCCGTTCGGGTGCGGAAGGATTAGAGATCGCGTTTCTTGATCCGCGCGCTACTTATGGCGTGCTTACCGAGTTATGCTCAACACCCCAATCCGAAAAATGATTCCTATGCAAATGAAACGGTTGTTTTTTTTCCTGGCATTTACCTGGATTGTTTCCGGGGGGAACGCCCAGAAAATGGATTATGCGCAAGAGTACCGGCAATTGAGCGATAGCATTCAACGCTATTTTTATAAGGCAGGAAATGATTTTTATAAGGAACAGCTACCGGCAGCGCCTAATGAACGGCAGGCTTCTTACCTATGGCCCCTTTGTGCCTTGTTTGAAGCCTACCAGGTGGGGGGAGCGCTCAACGGCGACTTTAAGAACTTTGACCATGTTGCAACCATAATAAAAAAATATCACACGGATAAATCTCCGGCACCCGGCTTCGCCTCCTTCCCGCCGGTATATGGCGGTGGCGACCGGTTTTATGATGACAACCAATGGATCGGCATTACCGCGATGAATCAATACGGGCGCACCCATGATAAAACCTGGCTGGCGCTGGGGGCGGAGATCTATAATTTTATGATGACCGGTGCTGATACGGTTTCCGGCGGCGGATTGTACTGGCAGGAGGGCGTTAAAAAAACAAAAAATACCTGCAGCAACGGACCGGGGATATTGCTGGCCCTGCAATTATATAATGCTACGAAAGACCAAAAATATCTGAATACCGCAATGGGGTTATATACATGGGTAACTACCCGTTTAATATCGCCGGAAGGCCTGTTTTACGATAACCTGCGGATGAAAGACGGTACTATTGATACACATTTGTATTCTTATAATACGGGAACGATGCTGCAGGCGGCTATTTTCCTGTATGAGATCACCAAGGACGAAAAATATCTTCGGGAAGCGAAGAAGACGGCAAATGCTGCCGCTTCCTATTTTTTAGCCGAAGGAAAATTCCGGGATAACTATTGGTTTAACGCTGTATTGCTGCGGGCATTGGAGCAGTTGCTGCAATATGATAAGAATACCTGGTACCTGCAGCTTTTTCAGAAAGCGGTGAACCGGGCGGCGGCAGAAAAGGATATACATGGTTTTTGGGGAGCCGCCACAACGAAAAACCTGGTGCCCCAGGGCGGCATGCTCGAAATACTGGGCCGGCTGGCCCTGCTCCGCAAACAGGGAGTATTATAATAAATGTTGTTTTTTTCTCTCACAGATTTCGCAGATTTACACAGATTTTAAAAAGCGTTCTGTGAAAATCCGTGCTCCTGTGAGATCCTTTAGCACTTTTGAAAGCAATCCGCTGCGCCGTTGCTCCGCTGCGTTCGCCGCGAGAAATTTAAGCGTGAAAGCATCTGTGAAAATACGTGCAATCCGTGAGCCTCTTTAGCGCTTTTGAAAGCAATCCGCCGCGCCGTTGCTCCGCTGCGTTCGCCGCGAGAAATTTAAGCGTGAAAGCATCGGTGAAAATCCGTGCAATCTCCTGTGAGTCCTTTTAGCGCTTTTGAAAGCAATCCGCCGCGCCGTTGCTCCGCTGCGTTCGCCGCGAGAAATTTAAGCGTGAAAGCATCTGTGAAAATACGTGCAATCCGTGAGCCTCTTTAGCACTTTTGAAAGCAATCCGCTGCGCCGTTGCTCCGCCGTTTTCGCCGCGAGAAATCTAACCACAAAGAAGTTTGTAAGAAAACAAAAAATACGATGCGTAATAATGCTGTAGGATAGCTTTATATTTGCAGTGGAAAAGCACAGGCAGGTGTTTGTTTTGTGGCTAACCAGACAGAAAATTGATTATGAAAAATTATTTGATGCGCCCGTATTCCGGAGCTGCACGTTTTGTCACTTTTGTTTTTATTCTTTTGGGTTGGTGCGCGTGTAACCCTTCGGGCAATACTGATACAACCAATCAGGCGGCCACTGCTGATACGGCAGTCGTTCAGGCGGCTCCGGCGGATTCATTACGGGAAGCCCTGGCAGATACCCTGCCACCCTCAAATAAAAAAAGGATATATCTTACTTTTGATGATGGCCCCAACCTGGGTACGAAGAATTTGCTCACTATCCTGCAAGACGAAAAAGTGCCTGCAACCATGTTCCTTATCGGCTTGCATACCGGCGCCAGCCCCGAACAGAAACTGATGTGGAATAAATTGCAGACCTTTCCGGGAATAGAATTGTGCAACCATAGCTATTCTCATGCCTGGCGGAATAAATTTACCCCCTTTTATCAGCATGCTGATTCGGTAATTGCAGACTTTAACCACGCGGAAACATTGATGGCATTGAAGGCGCCCATAGCCCGTACGCCCGGAAGGAATGCCTGGCGGATCGATAGCATTACCCGCACAGATCTGCTCAAAAACAAAAAAACCATTGATACATTGCAATCAAAAGGAGGGTATGTGCTTATTGGGTGGGACCTGGAGTGGATGTTTAATCACCGGAATAACCAGGCCGTTCAGACCGCGGACCAGCTATACGCCCAGGTGAATCATTTATTTGGTAGCAATAAAACCCTGATCCCCAATAACCTGGTGATCCTGGCGCATGATCAGATGTGGCGGACATCTGTAGATTCACTGCGGTTAGTGGATTTTATCCGCAAACTGAAAGCAAGCCCTGACTATGAATTAGCGCTGATCAGCAATTACCCGGGCGTGAGGCGCGCACTTTTGAAAGGCAAAGGGATATAAAGTTTTTCATTAGCGAACGTTCGGCATCCACTGTTGGGCGTTCAGCATTTTGCATTTCGCATTGGGCGTTCAGCATTCCGCTGTTTTTCTATAAATTCGTTTGTTATAACAAGTTAACAAATGAAGTATATTTTTTTATGGCTCGGCCTCCTGGCCGGTATGTTCTCTGCATCTGCAGCAAAAGTGGATACTTTGGAAGTGTATAGTCCTTCCATGAAAAAGAATATAAAAACCGTAGTAGCCCTTCCGGATAATTATAACCCTGCAAAGAAATACCCCGTGGTTTACCTGCTGCACGGGTATAGCGGCAATTATGCTGCGTATGCCAGGATGCCCGGCGTAATGGAGACGGCCGATCTATACCAGGTGCTGCTGGTATGCCCCGATGGCGGGTACGGCAGTTGGTACTGGGATAGCCCGGTGGATCCTGCTTTTAAATATGAAACATTTGTATCGGATGAGTTGGTGCATTGGGTCGACAAGTCCTATGCAACCATTGCGGCCCGCACCGGCCGGGCGATCCTGGGCCTGAGCATGGGCGGCCATGGCGCGCTGTACCTGGCAATCAAGCACCCGGATGTGTTTGGCGCCACCGGCAGTATGAGCGGTGGAGTGGATATCCGGCCCTTTCCTGATAATTGGGATATGGCAAAAAGATTGGGAAAATATTCAAAGTATCCCGAACGCTGGGAGCAAAATACCGTTATTAATTTATTGTACCGGATCGAACCCAATACGCTAAAAATAATTATTGACTGTGGCACCAGCGATTTCTTCTATCCGGTGAATGAGGCGTTGCATAAAGAATTATTATTGCGCAATATTCCACATGACTATATTACCCGGCCGGGGGCACACAACACGGAATACTGGCAGAATTCGATCCAGTATCAATTGCTGTTTATGCACCGGTTTTTTGAGAACGGGGCAAAAAACAAAAAATAACGGTGTTATGGAGTTGTATTTTTTTTAAAAAGCTCATCTTTTTGTTTATTTTATGAATGATCCGAAACAAACATACTCTGAAGCCTTTGACCGGCTGGTTGCAATAATGGATGAATTGCGGGTGAAATGCCCCTGGGATCGTAAGCAAACCACCCAGACCCTGCGGCAGATGACGATTGAAGAAACCTATGAACTCGGAGACGCGATCATTGAAAATGACTGGAAGGGCATCAAAGAAGAGCTGGGAGATCTTTTATTGCATATCGTTTTTTATACAAAGATCGCTACGGAGCAAAACGCGTTTACACTTGAAGAAGTAATTACGGGCATTAGCGAAAAGCTCATCAGGCGCCACCCGCATATTTATCCCCCGGACGGCGGTATGGCCGGACTGAAAGCCGTGCAAACGGAAGAAGACGTAAAGCAGAACTGGGAACAGTTGAAATTAAAAGAAGGTAAAAAATCAGTGCTGAGCGGCGTGCCAAAATCATTGCCCGCACTGGTAAAAGCCATGCGCCTGCAGGAAAAAGCAAAACAGGTGGGGTTTGAGTGGGAGACACCCGCGCAGGTGTGGGAGAAAGTAGAAGAGGAATCCGGCGAACTGCAGGAAGTGGTACAATCCGCCGATGCGGAAAAAATTAATGAGGAATTTGGCGACCTGCTCTTTTCCCTGATCAATTATGCACGTTTTTTGAAGGTTGATGCTGAAGCGGCGCTGGAGGGCACTAATAAAAAGTTCATCAACCGCTTTACCCGGATGGAAGCGCTGGCGGCAGAAAAGAAAACCACTTTAGCAGCATTATCATTAGTGGAAATGGATACATTGTGGAACAAGGCAAAGGCCGAAGCGCGCAAATAAAAGATTGAAAACAAAGAATAAATATCGCTGGGAATTGACCCTTTTGATAGCTGCCGTGATCATCTTTATGACCGGCATGCTGCTCAGTTCCCGCTTTGTCAAAAATACTTCCCTTGCCCAGCAGACGGTTTTTTTTGAAAGGGAAATTGCCAAGCGGGTTAGCTATTTTGAAGATCTGGTAAAGGATGAGCAGTTGATGAACCGGTTGACACAATCGAGGGAAAGCCTGAATGATTTAAAGAATATTTATAACAGCCCGTTTTATTTTTTTCTCTATAAAAAAGATGAGAACAAGCAGTTTCTCCGGTTTTGGAACACCGGGATCGTCATTCCTTCAGATGAGTTGCTGTACGACAGCAGCAATGAACGCGTGCTGAAACTGCCCAACGGGTACTATTATTCACTGCGTAAACCGGTACCGGGTTACGACGATTTTAACGTTTACTGCCTTATACTGATCAAATCATCTTTTTTTATCGAAACCGAGTATTTTAAAGATGATTTTCCGTTTGATAATACAATGGATAACCTCATGGACGTTTCGCTGAGCCCTACGCCCTACGCGGTAAAGAGTGTCAGCGGAGCCCCCCTGTTTTATTTACAGTATAAACCGCATATTACCGTTGCAAAAGATTCGGAGGCCTCTGTAATAATGAAGATTGTTGGATTGTTTCTGATCTTCCTGGCATTGTACCTTATTTTGGCCAAACGTTTTACAACACCCGATCCTTTATACCAGATCTATCTTTTTGTAGGGTGCCTTTTGGTGTTCCGGGTTGTCTTATATCTCATGGAGGCGCATTGGTGGTTCGCCGAATTCTCTCTTTTTAACCGGGAGGTCTACAATGCCGGGTACCTATTGCCTACTTTGGGTGATCTGCTTATTAACAGCCTTCTGTTTTGCTGGGTCAGCGTGTTTGTATGGAACCGGCTTTCGGTACGGTCATTTAATGTAGCCAAATATTCACGCCGTGTGGTGGTGGTAGCGGGGGTGAGCTGGCTGATAATATTGATCGCCACTACATTCAGTATCGCCGGTGTTATAAAAAGTTTGATCGCATCACCAAAAATATCTTTTGATGTGACCAATGTATCCAGCCTGTCTGTTTTTACCGCAGTCGGCTTTATCGTACTTGCCTGTTTATGCCTGGGGTTCTATTATTTAAGCCGCACTATTTATAAATATGTATTAGTAGTCTTTAAGAACAGCTACCGCCTGATCTATTTCTCCATTGCCGTTATTGGGCTATTGTTTGTTACCATGGTTAGTAAAGAAGACCTGGTTGTTTTTTATTTGCCGGTACTGGGCTGGCTGCTGGTATATACTTTTATTTTTATTAAAGAAGCGGTCATCTACCGTTATATCCAGGCCAGTGTTTCAGGGACGGTTTTGTGGATCTTTGTCTTCTCTGTAAGTGTATCCCTGCTGATGCTGAAGGAGATCAACAAGACAGAACTGTTGCTTCGAAAAAAATATATTGAGAAACTGGCTACCCAAACGGACCCCGCCAGTGAGCGTCTGATCAGTATCGCGAACAAATACATGGACAGCACCTATTTTCAGAACAATTTCTGGAGGCTGTATAACCAGCGGGAGAACGGGTATATGCGCGATAGTATCCGTAACCGTAACTACATCGGCTACCTTAATAACTATATAACCAACCTGTATTTTTTTGATAGTTTAAATAACCCGCTGTTTAATGAGTTCCCTTATACGGCTGCAGCATTGGATAACATTATAGCCAATAAATCGAAACCGACTTCTTTTCCCGATATGTATTTTTATGAATCGGAGGCAGATAATTTCGCGTATATAACAAGAAGAGTCATCTGGAATGAAAAAAACGACCGGCTCATCGGTACTATTTATATTGTTTCCAACCCCCGGAAATTTGCTGTGGCCAACCTCCGGCCGGAGCTGTTCCGGCAATTCCGGCAATGGGAATATTCCAATTCATTAGTATATCAATATGCCATTTACCAGGACAATCAATTAAAATCCTCATCAAAAAAATATCCGTTTACCTCCTATCTGACGCCGGGCCAGATACCGCAAACACGCTTTGAGATCCGGGAGAAAGAAGGGTACAGCGAAATGTGGTACCACGCCAGCGCTTCAAAAGTGATCGTGATGGTGCGTAAAAGCGAGCTTTTTTTAGAGGCGATTACGCTTTTCTCCTACACCTTTTGTTCTTTCCTTTTGCTGATGGCGCTGATCAACCTGCTGATCATTATCCTGAATGCTTTTATCAGCCGGAAGTCAGTAAAGAATGCTACCATCTTTCCCACTATCAAAAGCCAGATCCATGGAACCTTTGTATTAATTAATGTACTGGCATTCCTGATCGTGGGTGCCGCAACCATATCCTTTTTCGTAAACCGGTTCGAGGAGTCCAATAATGATAAGCTCAGCCGCACTATGAACATCATGTTAAATGAATTGAATTTGCATGATAGTTTGCGAAATATTTTGAGGGAAAAAGGAAGCCAGGAAGATCTGTTCAGTGCCAACGCATTAACGGAAGTGATCAAAAGGATCTCTGATATTCACGGGGTGGACGTAAACGTATACGACCGCACCGGGGAACTGCGCGCTTCCAGTCAGCCGGACATTTACAGCCGTGGGGTATTAAGTAACCGGATGATGCCCAAGGCTTTTTATTATTTGCTGCGTTTACGAAGGGTGGAGTACACGCAAAAAGAAGAAGTTTCCAAACTCTCGTATAATACGATCTATGCACCGGTGGGAGAGAATAGTGCACAACCCTACGCTTATATAAGTATTCCTTATTTTACGTCGCAGCAGGAGCTGAGCCAGGAGATATCAAGCTTTTTGATCACGTTGATTAATTTGTATGCTTTTATCTTCCTGCTAACCGGGCTGCTGGCATTGCTGATCACCAACAGGATTACGGGGTCGTTTACTGTTATTGGTAATAAAATGAAACAGATAAGCCTTTCCAGCGATAATGAAGCAATTGTATGGGACCGGAATGATGAGATCGGGCAACTGGTAAAAGAATATAACAAAATGGTTTCAAAGTTGCAGGAAAGCGCCGATGCCCTGGCGCGCTCTCAAAGAGAAGAGGCCTGGAGAGAGATGGCACGGCAGGTGGCGCATGAAATAAAAAACCCGCTGACGCCTATGAAGCTGAGTTTACAATATCTTCAAAAGGCGATCAAAGAAAAAAGCCCGAATATACAGCCGTTAACTTCCAGTGTGGCGCGCACGTTGGTAGAGCAGATCGATCACCTCTCAAAGATCGCAGCAGATTTCTCACAATTCGCGAATATTAATCATGTAAAGGCCGAGCTCTTTGATCTGCATGAAGTATTGCAGCCGTTGGAAAGTATTTACAGTAAGAACCCGAACGTAGCGTTTAAATGGAACCCCCTGCCCGGCCATGTTTTTATAATGGCCGATAAAACACAGCTAAACCGGCTGTTTACCAATCTTTTTGTAAACGCTATTGACGCCTGTGAAGACAAATCCAAGTGCATGCTTACCGTTACCGAACGTTTGGAGGCGCAATATGTAATCATAAGCGTGGCGGATAACGGAAGCGGCATCAGCGAAGTGATGCAAACGAAGATCTTCATGCCCAATTTTACAACCAAAAGCTCCGGAACGGGTCTTGGACTGGCGATGTGCAAAGGCATTGTGGAAAAAGCCAATGGCAGCATCTGGTTTGAAACCCAGCCAGGTAAGGGAACAACGTTCTTTGTTACGTTTCCGGTGGTTTAGATGCCGAGCGCTTAATGCGGAATGCTTAACGCAGAAGGCCTGGAACCTGTAACCAGCAACCAGCAACTCATCTTTCAATGCCCGCTTTACGTTTTGTAACAAACGCCTCAAACTCGGCCAATGAGAAACTGCTCAGGTTGGAGGCGGCCGTCAGCCCTCCTTTTTGCGAAGCGATGGCGCCGTATACAATATCATCAAACCCTTCGATGGTATGGGCATCGGGATTAATGGATAACAATGCGTTTTTGCTTAAAGCATATTCGATCCAGCGCCAGTCCAGATCCAGCCGGTGCGGGTTGGCGTTTATTTCAATAACCACGTTATGCGCCACGCAGGTATCTATTATCTTTTTATGATCGATAGGATAGCCATTCCGGCTTAGTAATAACCGGCCCGTCAAATGACCTAATATAGTGGTGTAGGGGTTTTCAATGGCTTTGGTTAACCGCTCCATGGCCTTTGTTTCATTCATATATAAGTTGCTATGCACGGAAGCGATCACCAGGTCAAAACTCTTTAAAACATCATCGCTGTAATCTAGGCTGCCGTCTCCCAATATATCGCATTCTATACTTTTAAAGATCTTAAATGGCGCCAGTTTCTGATTCAGTTCATCTATGAGTAATTGCTGTTGAACGATCCGCTCTTCTGTAAGGCCATTGGCATAAGCGGCGGATTTAGAGTGGTCGGAGATGACCAGGTATTCCATGCCCTTTGCTATGAGTGCAGTTGCCATTTCTTCAAGGGTAAAAAGTCCGTCGGACCAGTTACTGTGGTTGTGAATAATCCCTTTTATATCGCCTGGCTCAATCAGCTTCGGCAAGGTATTATTTGCGGCGCGTTCAATGATGGTGGGCGACTCCCGCAAGGCAGCCGGGATAAAAGGTAATTTGGCGTTTTCGAAAATAGCCGCTTCATTTTTAAAAGCGTTTGTTTCAAAATTAT
This sequence comes from Niabella soli DSM 19437, assembly GCF_000243115.2. Taxonomy (NCBI): domain Bacteria; kingdom Pseudomonadati; phylum Bacteroidota; class Chitinophagia; order Chitinophagales; family Chitinophagaceae; genus Niabella; species Niabella soli. The sequence continues at coordinate 4,541,061 of NZ_CP007035.1, forward strand.
CAGGGTAATAGTTTTTGATAAATGCATCAGCGAATTCCGGCGCGGAAGCAGTTCGAAAAAGAAATTGCGGAATATTTTTTTGAACAGAATGGATGCGTAACCGCAGACCGTTATTCAATTTATACAAGATAGCATTTTCCGTTTCTTCTAAAAGTTCCGGAGGATAAGCCGTCTGAAATTTTTGTTTGATGGTAGGCATATCTGCGGTAACAATATATTCCAGTTCATACAGCGTGGGCAGTTGGCGGTAATAATTGCCCGTATTCCACAAGGCGTCTTTCCCAAAAAGTTTTTCAAGATAAGCTTGTATCGATGGGTAGATCTGGTGTATTTGTGAATAAAGAAAATGCCCTTTGTTCTGGTTATAGAAATTAATAGACTCAAGAATTTTTACCTGGGTTTTTTCACCAAATCCTTTATAACGGGTCAACCGGTTCTCGTTGCAGGCATATTCCAGTTCCCCGATAGATTCAATGTTCATTTCTTTCCAGATGATGTGGATCTTTTTAGGTCCCAGCCCCTTAAGCTCCAGCATTTCGATGATGCCCTTGGGTGTTTCCGCGATCAGTTCCTCCAGGGCCTGCATATGACCGGTATCGATCAGCTCTGCGATCTTGGTCGCAACGGACGTTCCCAAACCCTTTATGCTGCTGTATTCCCGGCGATCGGTCACCGTTAACTGTTCTTCCAGCCGTTCAATATGAAACGCGGCTATAGAATAGGTTTTAGACTTAAACGAGTTGGCCCCGTGTATGTCCATTAGTTTGGAAAGCAGGGTGAAATGATCGGCTATGGCACTGTTGTTCATAACTGCAAAGTAGGAAAGAGGGCGCAATAAAAAAAGCCCTCCGTAAAGGAGGGCTTCAATTCGTATAAGAAATTTAAATTCTTATTTTTTCTTTGCTGCTGCTTTTTTAGGAGCTGCTTTCTTAGCAGGAGCTTTTTTTGCTGCTGCTTTTTTAGGAGCTGCTTTCTTAGCAGGAGCTGCTTTTTTAGCGGGAGCTTTCTTTGCTGCTGCTTTTTTAGGAGCTGCTTTTTTAGCGGGAGCTTTTTTTGCTGCTGCTTTCTTAGGAGCAGCTTTTTTTGCTGTTGCCATTTTTTTTGAATTTAATGTTTAGTAAAAAAATTGGGTTGTCGGCGTAAAATTATACAATTATTTAGTCCTGCCAAATTTTTTTTCCACAATTTATTCAGTAGCAACAGCTAAAGACATTTATTATGCCTGTGCTTCGTTAACAGAAACAAAGGTTCTGTTCTTTCTTCCTTTTCTGAATTCAACAACACCGTCAGCCAGTGCGAATAAAGTAAAGTCTTTACCAACACCAACATTTTTTCCGGGATGGTATTCAGTACCGCGCTGGCGAATGATGATGTTTCCGGCAATAGCAGGCTGGCCTCCAAAAATTTTAACGCCTAAACGTTTGCTTTCTGAATCGCGGCCATTTTTTACACTACCTTCTCCTTTCTTATGTGCCATTTTTTATGAGTTTAAAAGTTGATAAGTTTAAATGTTGATAAGTTGGAAGGTCTCTTAAGTATGCTCTACTTATTAACCTGTTTACTTGTCAACCCGTCAACTATGATTAAGCAATATTAGTTACCTTAATTTTAGTATAAGCGGTACGATGGCCTTTCTTTTTGTGAAAGCCTTTTCTTCTTTTTGTTTTATACGCAATAACAGTGTCCCCTTTAATGTGGTCTACAATTTCTGCGCTTACCTTAGTGGCAATAGCACCACCTACAGATAATTTTCCATCGGCATGTGCTAATAAAACATCAAGGTTTATAGCCTCACCGGTTTTGCCTTCGATATGTGGTACAAACAGGGTTTGATCTTTTTCAACCTTAAATTGCTGACCTGCTACCTTAATAATTGCTATCATTGTCTAAAAATTAGGACGGCAAAGGTAAGGAGATTTTTTAATTTCGCAAACAGATCTTACAAATATATATTCCGGCTCCTTAAACAAACAGTATATTTGTAGTTACTGTTGCGCACAGGCGCAGATAAAATGGATTAATGCAATGAAAATCAAATCGTTCCTGGCCAAGCCCTTTGCATCGATGGTGTCCAAAAATATAAAAAAAGGGATGTTGACGGCTGTGGAAGACCAGGAAGCTATTTTAAAGTCGCTGATCAAAACGGCAAAGACCACCCAGTTTGGCAAAGAGCACAAGTTTACCGAAATAAATGATTATAAAGATTTTGCACAGGCCGTACCCGTGCGGAGTTATGAAGGATTGAGGCAGTATATAGAAGAAATAAAGGCCGGCCGGCATAATGTTTTGTGGCGCGGACAGCCCATTTATTTTGCAAAAACATCGGGCACGGTAAGCGGTACCAAGTATATTCCCATAACAAAAGATTCTATCAGTAATCATATCAATGGGGCCCGCAACGCCTTATTATGTTATATGGCAGAAACGGGAAATTCCGTATTTGCAGACGGGAAACTGATCTTTTTAAGCGGTTCACCCGTGCTGGAGCGAGTGGGCGGCATCCCCACCGGACGCCTTAGCGGTATTGTGAATCACCATATTCCCCGCTACCTGCGCCGGAACCAGTTACCTGAATATGAGACCAACTGTATTGAAGATTGGGAAACCAAGCTGAATAAAATAGTAGATGAAACCATTAATCAGCGCATGACCCTCATCAGCGGCATACCCCCATGGATGCAGATGTATTTTGATGAATTGATCAAACGGTCCGGGAAACCGGTAGGGGAGCTCTTCCCTGATTTTTCGGTGATGGTATATGGCGGCGTTAATTTTGAACCGTATAAGCCCAAATTATTCGAAAGTATCGGCAGGAAAGTAGATGGCATCGAAACCTTTCCCGCCTCTGAAGGTTTTTTTGCGTTCCAGGATACGCAAACAGAACCAGGTTTATTGCTGAATACCGACAGCGGTATTTTCTTCGAATTCATCCCGCAAGAGGAGATCGGCAAGGAACAGCCTAAAAGATTGTCATTGGGAGAAGTGGAAACCGGCGTTAACTATGCGCTCATCATCAACAGCAATGCGGGCCTTTGGGGGTATGATATAGGGGATATGGTCAAGTTTGTTTCTACCAACCCCTACCGGCTGGTGGTTACAGGAAGGACCAAGCATTTTATATCCGCCTTTGGCGAACATGTAATAGGGGAAGAGGTAGAATACAGCCTGCTGAAGGCAGCTACGGCGGCAAATATTCATATTACGGAATTTACGGTTGCGCCTTTTATCAGTACCGATAAAGGAAAATCGTATCATGAATGGTTTATCGAGTTTGAGAACGAACCCGAAAACCTGCAGCGCTTTTCCGAACAGATCGACCAGTTTCTGCGTGAAAAAAATTCTTATTATGATGATCTTATTGCGGGAAACATTTTACAAAAATTGATTATAACCCCCGTAAAGAAAAACGGGTTTATTGATTATATGCGCTCTATTGGCAAGCTGGGCGGACAAAATAAAGTGCCCCGGCTGAGCAACGACCGCAAAATAGCAGACGGATTAACCCAATGGGCAAAAAATTAGGTTTTTTATTCTTAAAACGGCGCTTAACTTAGCCGCTTTGTAAAAAACAGTAATGGAAGAACAACGGATAAAGAAAAGAATAGCCATTTTTGGCTCAACAGGTTCTATTGGCCGGCAGGCTTTGGAGGTCATTCAAAGTCACCCGGATCTTTTTACGGCGGAAGTGCTCACCGCTTTTTCAAATGATGCACTGTTGATTGAACAGGCGCTTGCCGTTAATCCGAATATTGTTGTAATTGGCGATCCGGCTAAATATGGTGCAGTGAAAGATGCCCTGGCCGAAACCGATATTAAAGTTTTTGCAGGCGATGAAGCGCTGGAAGAAGTGGCTGCCATGGACGTGTACGACCTGATGTTGGCCGCCATCGTTGGTTTTGCGGGATTTAAACCTACCATCAAGGCCATTGAAAATGGTAAAGCCATCGGCCTGGCCAATAAGGAAACATTAGTGGTAGCCGGGGATATCGTTATGAATATGGCCGTGGAAAACCGCGTGCCCATTATACCGGTGGATTCGGAACATTCCGCTATTTTTCAATGCCTCATCGGGGAAGTGCGCAATAAGATTGAAAAAGTATACCTCACCGCTTCCGGCGGACCGTTTATAGGACGTAAACCCAATTACCTGGTGAATGTGAAACGGGAGCACGCGTTGCAGCACCCCAATTGGGAGATGGGGGCCAAGATCTCTATCGATTCGGCAACTTTGATGAACAAAGGGCTGGAGATGATCGAGGCGAAATGGTTGTTTAACCTGGAACCGGATCAGATCGATGTGCTGATCCATCCCCAAAGCGCCATCCACAGCATGGTGCAGTTTGAGGACGGAAGTGTTAAGGCGCAGATCGGGCTGCCGGACATGCGGCTGCCGATCCAGTATGCCATGGGTTTTCCCTACCGTATAAAAAACGACCATCCGCGGTTCGATTTTAAGCGCATGAACAACCTCAGTTTTGAAGAGCCCGATACAAAAACCTTCCGGAACCTCGCCCTGGCTATTGAAGCGTTAGAGAAGGGAGGCAACCTGCCTTGTGTGATGAATGCCGCTAACGAAATAGCCGTATATGCATTTCTCAGAAACCGGATCGGTTTCCTGGAAATGACCGATGTTATTGAAAAAGTAATGAGCCAGGTGGCCTTCATTCAGAAACCTTCCCTTGCCGATTATTTCGACAGCGATGCCGAAGCCAGGACCCTGGCAGCAGACATTATCAAATTATAACGGGGCGCTATTGACTATTCACCATTGCCTATTCACTGTTATCTTTGCGAACATTAAAAATTCTTATATTAAAAATACATGGTCTTATTAGCATTTAACTGGTCAGCGTTTGGAGCCAATGTGGGTCAGTTTATTTTGTCATTTTCCATCCTGATTGCTTTACACGAATTTGGACATTTTATCACGGCCAAGTGGTTCGGATGCCGGGTTGAAAAATTTTATCTGTTCTTTAATCCCTGGTTCTCTCTTTGGAAAAAGAAGATCGGGGAAACAGAATATGGGGTTGGCTGGGTACCACTGGGCGGCTATGTGAAGATCAGTGGTATGATCGACGAAAGCATGGACAAGGAAGCCATGAAACAACCGGCCCAGCCCTGGGAGTTCCGCTCCAAACCCGCCTGGCAGCGGCTGATCATTATGCTGGCAGGTGTCATTATCAATTTCGTGCTGGCATTGATCATTTTTTCCATGATCCTTTTTAAATGGGGCGAAGAGAAATTGCCGGTTGCCAATATGAAATATGGTATTACCGCCGATTCGATGGCCCTGAAAGTGGGGCTAAAAGACGGGGATCTGATCACGAAAGTGAACGATAAAGAGCTGAAATATTTTGACGATCTGCCCAAAGCATTGCTGCTGAATGAAAAGAATACGCTTACGGTAAACAGGAACGGGAAGGATACGCTTATTAGCTTTCCTCCGGGATTTTTGAGCGAGCTCACAAAGAATCAATTGAAGAATTTTGTTTCGGTACGGTTCCCGAATGTGGTGGACAGTGTAGATGCGTCCAAGGCTAAATTTACGTCGGGCAAATTAATAAACGGCGATAAGATCGTGGGTATTGATGGTAAGCCCGTGGAGTATTTTAGCGATTTTGCAAAAGAACTGCGGAACTACAAAGGCAAAACGGTAACCCTCGCGGTGATCCGGAATAATACCGATTCAATCAAGGTAGGTGCCGCTATTGATGATGCGGGCAAGCTGGGCTATTATCCAAAACCCGGGATCGACTTTATTTCATTTGAGACAAGGAAATACGGCTTCCTGGAATCGATCCCCGCAGGGATACGTTACGGGGTCAATCGTCTGGTAGAGTATGTTGAGAACCTTAAATTATTATTTACTTCCAAAGAACACAAAGTAAGTGATAACTTGGGCAGCGTCATCAGCATTGGCAAAACCTTTGGCGGTACCTGGGATTGGGAGCGCTTCTGGACGATGACGGGCCTGTTTTCCATTATCCTTGCCTTTATGAACGTGTTGCCCATACCCGCATTGGATGGGGGCCACGCGTTGTTTACCCTTTATGAAATGATCACCGGCCGCAAACCCGGCGATAAGTTTATGGAATACGCCCAAATGGTTGGGATGATATTACTGTTAGGGTTGATGGCCTATGCCCTCGGGCTGGATATATTCCGGTTGTTTAGGTAGCAGCACCGATTTTGGCCGGTAAGGCGTGGAAGCGGTAAGGCTGAGGCAATTAAAAGCCCTGGTCTTCCCGCTTTTCCGTCTTCCCGGCTGAATAATTGCTCGGCGGCTTTCAGTTAGGTTCGTCCAAAAACTGACAATATGACCAACCCTCATGCTGTGGTATTGCATTTGATACCCATCACAAAAATAAATTATGATTCAAGAAAAAGGTTCCATCTCCATACATACGGAGAATATATTCCCTATAATTAAAAAATTCCTCTATTCCGACCACGAAATCTTTCTTCGTGAGCTGGTTTCCAACGCAGTAGATGCTATTCAAAAAGCAAAACGCCTGGCTTCCCTGGGGCAATTCAACGGCGAAATAGGAGCGCCGCTGGTGCAGGTAAAAGTGGATAAAGAAGCCAAAACCATCACCGTTTCTGACAACGGTATAGGGATGACGGCTGACGAAATAAAAAAATACATCAACCAGATCGCTTTCTCCGGTGCTGAAGAATTTATGGAGAAATTTAAAGAAGCCAAAGACGCTTCTGAGATCATCGGTCGTTTTGGATTGGGCTTTTACTCGGCTTTTATGGTGGCCGATAGGGTCGAAATTCAGACCCTGAGTTACCAGCCCGGCGCCGAGCCTGCCCAATGGACCTGCGACGGAAGCACCGAATTCGAGATCAGTGCGGGCAGCCGTACTACCCGCGGCACGGACGTGATCCTTTATGTGAATGAGGAGAACAAAGAATTCCTGGAAGAGGGTCGTATCGAAAGCATCCTGAAAAAATATGCAAAATTTCTTCCGGTGCCGGTTCAGTTCGGAACAAAAACCGAAAGCGAACCGGATGGGGAAGATGCCGAAGGGAAACCGAAATACAAAGAAGTGGAGGTGCCTAATATCATTAATACCGGCGTGCCTATCTGGACCATCGCGCCCAGCGAACTGAAAAAGGAAGACTACCTTAATTTTTACCGCGAACTGTATCCCTTTAGCGAAGACCCGTTGTTCTGGATCCATCTGAATGTAGACTATCCTTTTCATTTAACAGGGGTATTGTATTTCCCGAAAATCAAGAATGATATTGAGCTGCAGCGCAACAAGATCCAGCTATACAGCCGTCAGGTGTTTATTACCGATGAGGTGAAGGATATTGTTCCCGAATTTTTGATGCTGTTGCACGGGGTCATCGATTCACCGGATATTCCGCTGAACGTATCGCGTTCCTTCCTGCAGTCAGACAGTAATGTAAAAAAGATCAATACTTATATTACCCGTAAGGTAGCCGATAAATTGGCAGAATTATTTAAAAGCGATCGTAAAAGTTATGAAGAAAAATGGGGCGATATCGGCATATTTGTGAAATATGGCTCCATCAGCGATCCGAAGTTCTGGGAACGGGCCAAAGATTTTGTGCTCCTTGAAAATACCAAAAAAGAGTATTTTACTTTAAGTGAATACAGCGAAAAAGTAGCGCCCACACAAACCGATAAAGATGGAAACGTAGTGTACTTGTACACCCCGAATCCCGAGCGCCAGGATGGATATATCCAGGCGGCCAATAAAAAAGGATACGATGTATTGTTGATGAACAGCCCGCTGGATAATCATTTCATCAGTCACCTGGAACGCGATCTGGAAAAAACGCAGATCAAGCGCGTGGATGCCGATGTGTTGGAAAAGCTGATTGATAAAGGGGAGGAAGTGGCCAGCAATTTATCGGAAGAGCAGACAAAAGAAATAAAGGATATTTACGAAAAAGCGATCACCCAACCCGGCATGGAGGTGTCTGTAGAGAATCTTTCGCCGGAGGCGATGCCGGTAACGGTAACTATGGATGAGTTTATGCGCCGGATGAAAGATATGGCGGCGCTGGGCGGCGGTATGAGCTTTTATGGCTCGATGCCCGACCGGTATAAAGTAGCGGTAAATGCGAATCATCCATTGGCAACAAAGATCCTTTCGGAAACGAATGACGATACCCGTAAGGCGTTGGCGCAACAGGCATTTGATCTGGCGCTTTTGGCACAGGGAATGCTGACGGGTGCGGCATTGACTTCTTTTGTGGAAAGAAGCATGAAGATGATATAAAAACAAATTAATAGCCGGGAAGTCGGAAATGCGGGAAGTTGATTTACCGCGGCACCGTCTTCCCAGCTATTTGCTATTTTTTAGTAACCGTATAAGCGCCCACTTCTTTGCCCGAATCATCCAGCATTACTACTTTAATTTCTTTTTTGGTAGCGGTTACCTGGGTCAGCGTCCGGTTGCCGTCCTGCGGGCCTCCGCCGATAATAATAGGGTAATGGTTTGCATTTTTATCCGGCTGGTGGATCTTATACCGGTGCGTATGGCCGCTTAAGACCAGGTCCACTTTTCCCTTGTTCATTAATGGCTCAAACAGTTTCGTGCAATGGGTAGCGCCATGCCACTCGCCCGAATACCGGGGCGGTATATGCATTAAAACAATCCGGAACGGAGCCGCTTTGAATTCCCTGCTGTTGATCTCCTGTTCCAGCCACCGGGCTTGTTCCTCACGATAAGCATCAAAATCTACTATCCCTGCATAAACGGGATGGGTATCTTCCTTGTCTTCACCGGTATCCAGGATCACAAAACGCACCGGCCCCTGGGTAAAGGCCGTGTAGCCCACATGCTGAAAATAATCCGCCATTTGCCGGCAAAATTTCCCCCGGGTTTCATGGTTGCCGCGCACATAAACAAAGGGTATATTTTTGGCAAAGCTATCCACACAGGGCTGCAGCATATGGTCGATAATTTGCTGCTCATCTGTATGGTAGTTAAAAACATCGCCGTTAAAGAATACAAAATCCCGTTCCTTCCCTTTATCCAGGTTCATCAGGAGCGGTATGGACTGGGGCCGGTCGTGTATATCATTGATCATTACGAACGACACTTCTTTTTTTGAGGGATCTGTATTTACAAACTGTTCCACCGTACCGCTCAGTTCGGGACCATAAGTTAATTTGTAGGGCTGAAAATCACTGATCTCTTTTGACTGGATTTTATAGTAATAAGTAGCACCGGGCTTTAAGCCGCTGAGTGTAACGCAATTGATACGTCCGGCGGGCTTTAACCCTAATTCGCTTTTTCCAAAGGCTTTTAAATCCAAGTTGTCTTTATCAGTTCCATAAGTTACCCAACTGGCGGCATTCTTATTGGTGAGCCACAAAATAGCAATCGTGTTGCCAAAGGTAGTTTGCAGGTAAGGACCGGCAATAATTTTAAAGGGTTCCTCTGCAACTGTCTTTGGCGCTGCTGCAATAGCTCCGGGATGCATCAGCGTTAAGCCGCCAATGGTCAATCCATTTTTTAAAAAGGAGCGTCTGTTGTTTTTAGAAATATTTTGTTTCATAATAAGTTTTTAAATAAACCACATAATTACATAGCTTTTGTATAGCTCAGGGGGAAAGCAACACAAATATTTTTATTAAAATAGGTACACATAAGTGGTTTGTGAAGACACAAACCATTGCCCTGCCCCGGTCAGTGTCTTCACTGACCGAGAAGAGAGCCGGTTCATTATTAGTGTATACTTAATTCATCCACCAGCTTGCCAGCCGGGTCAAAAATACGGAACCGGGCTTCTTTATCCGATATGCTCGCTTTAATAATATCATTGTTGGAATTAACAATGATGGGGAATTTTGCGAAAGATTTATCGATCCGGTGCCGGTGCTCATGTGCGCTCAGCATGACCTGGATACCCGCTTCATTCAATAGCGGCATAAATTTCTTCGTGATCTCCTGATTGCCATGCCATCCGTTTGCGGGAGGAATATGACAGATAGCGATCTTGTATTTCGCTTTTTTAAAAGCCTCCGTCTTTACAATTTCGCTCAACCACTTTGCCTGCTGCGTTCTGTAATAGTCCATATCGGTAATACCGCTGTATTCAATATCAGTGTCGGGTTTGTCTTCCCCGCCATCCAACACAATAAAGCAGGCATCTCCTTTGGTGAACATATAGTACAGGTGCCCGTTGGGGCTGGGAAAATAATTGGGGAACTGCGCGGCAAAGGGACCCCGCGTTTCATGATTTCCCCGGGCATAATACATGGGTGTTTCACTGGCAAATAAAAGGGTAGCGGTGTCCATAAAACCACGAAACAGTTGTTCCTCGCTCATAGAGCTATTGATCATATCACCATTAAAAACAATAAAGTCTGTTTTTGAAAAATTCACCTGTTTCAGCAATTGTGTCAGCAGATTATTCCGTTCATGAATATCATTCACCACCGCAAATTCAAAAGGCCCCGGCCTTCCGTTCGTAACAAATGTCAACGGCTTCTTTTGATACACACTGGTAGCGGCTACTTCGCCATATTGCACGATCACCCATTCATGCTTCAACACTTCCTGACTATACACACGATAACGATACTTTGTGTTAGGCATTAGTCCTTTCAGCTCCACACTATGAACGGTACCAGTGTTCTTTAATCCATTGGATGCGCTGAAAAATTTTGGCCGCTCTTTCTGGTAAAAATTACTGCCGTCATCCGGCGCCAGCTCCACCCAGGCGGTTGCCTTTTTGTTGGTTGTCCATACGATAGACACACTGGAATCGGTCATTGCCTGCAGGTAAGGGCCATGCGATATCCTGATTTTTTCCTGCGCATTGCTTTGCAGGCTACTTGTAAAAACCAAACAGAGCAGCCACCCAACCGGCAAAAAGTACTTTCCTGATTTTTTAATTTTCATATGTATCTGTTGTTACCGTTCCCGTTAAATCATTTACCTGCCAGCTCCAGGGTCACCAGTACCGGCTTATGATCCGATGCATCTTCATTATCGATCACCTCTACTTGTTTCACTTTCCAGGTAGTTCCTTGGTTCAGGAAAACATAATCCAGCCGAACCCTGGGTTTGGTATATGGGAAAGTGAGTTGCGGATTACCAAACCGTACCGCTGCATCATCCATTCGTTCGGTGATCGCACCGTAGGCCTTTGTGTCCGGTGTAATATTAAAATCGCCGGCTATGGCTACGGGCATATTTGTCTCCAATAATATGTCAGTAATGGCTTTTGCCTGCACCAGCCGGTTTGCCTCAAATTCATGACAGAGATGCGTTCCGGCGAATACCATTTTTTTCCCATTGGCAAACCGGTGCTCTATGGTGATGAGCGCCCTGCCTTCTCCACCCGCAGGCGTAGGTAAGTGGTGCACAACCGGCCGGGCTGCGTCCCTCGACAATAAGCCTTCACCATACCCGCCATCACTGTAGTCCATGGCCTTGCCAAAATAGCCGTGCATGCCCGTTAATTTTGCCAGTTCTGCAACCAGGTCCTTTTTCACGCCGTTATTAAAGGTTGCGGTCCTTTTGGTCATGCTGTCCACCTCCTGCATGGCCACAAAGTCTGGCTTATAGCGATTGATCACCGCCGCAATTTTTTTCAGGTTACTTTTCCCGTTGGCATAATTTTCCTCTCCATGATAAATATTATACGTAAGGATCTTTATGGTTTGGGCATTGGCCCAATTATTTGCTACACAAGCCATCAGCAGCAGGGCGGCGATTATACTGTTCTTTTTCATTGCGATTGGGTTTCGTTCATTTAATAGTAGTGCTTATTAACGCAACTGTTACACAGCACTAATAAAAACAAGGGAAATACTGGTGCAAAACACACCGGTATTTCCCTCTGTTTCCTGATTATTTCCAATTGGGGTTTTGTACCAGGCTGGGGTTTAACTGCATTTCCTGAACCGGGATGGGATTCAGGTAATCCCGCGTTTCATCAAACACTTTGGCGATCTGCGGGTTTACTACAATCAAGCCTCCGGTATTATTTTCAAGGATCACTTCGCTACCCAGTTTCAGGTATTGCGGTCCTGTTGTGGTAGGTTTTGTTCCCGTATAAATATATACATCAACTTTCCCGTCGCCATCCAGGTCGTAAGGGCCTACGCCGGGGAAATACATCCCCTTAAACTGCTCGGCAAAAAGGTGGCCTTCTTTCCATCTTAGCAAATCGCGGCGACGGAAGCTTTCCATTACCAGCTCAATCCGTCTTTCCCGGCGGATCTCCAATATAACCCCTTTATTGGTTCCCGAAACATTGGTGTACTGGCCTGCCAGGTAACTATCCGGGTTGGCATTAGCTGCTGCCATATCCATATCGGGCATAGCTACCCGGTCTCTCAGGAGTTTGATAGATTTATTAATATCTGCCTGGGTCAGCGTTCCTAACTCGGCTTTAGCCTCTGCAAAATTTAAAAGCACTTCCGCATAGCGCACAAGCGGCATATCGTTGGTGGAGCGGTTATAAAAATCCTCGGCTTCAGAAGTTACAAATTTCACCAACTGGTACCCCGTAACCGTACCTGTAAAATCAGGCGCCAGTTTTTTGGTATTCCCAATGCGCGTGTAGCCGGGTGTTCTGATGGTTTGAGAAAGACGCGGATCACGGTTCTGCGTTTCATCAAAAAATTGAAGCGTGCTATAACCCGGCTTGTCGGTAAAACGGGTGCCGTCTTTCATCAGGTAACTGTTCACCAGTTTTTTTTCGAGGCCCGGCCGGCCATAAGAAGCGGTTAATGTGTAATAATTAACGTTGTGCCATATCTGCAGGTCATTACTATACCTGCGGGTAAGAATGACTTCCACATCCTTGGCGTCTTTTGAAGAAAACAGTTCAAGATAGGCTTTATCCGGAGTACTTGTGTACAACTTATATGGGCCTTTGTCAATCAGCTCTTCCGCGGCCTTGGCTGCTTCTGCCAGGAACTTGTCTGCATTCGGCAGGTTAAACTCCGGGTGGTATTTCCGGAAAGTGCCTTCAAACAAACAGATCCTCGATTTATATGCCAGCGCCGTCCACTTGGTAACTTTTTCAACAGATTTTGTGGTGTTCATCCAACTGATGGCGCTATCCAGGTCAGCCAGTACACTGTCCATCACCAATGTCCGCTTATCACGGGGCCGGTTCAATAAAGAGGAATCCTTAATATCGATCACCGCACTATACCAGGGCACATCACCAAAAGTGGCCACTTTATCATAATAAAACAATGCACGGAACAGGCGTGCCACACCGCCATAATGTTTTGCGGCAGGAACCTGTGCCTTTTTATAGTTCATTAAAAAATAATTGATATTTCTTAAGTCATACCAGCTCCAGCCACCTCCGGAAACCGGAACCACCCGCTTCCCGGTTAAAAAATCACTCAGGCCGTTTTTTATAACATTGTCATCATCTTCATTATATACCCCTTCTGCGTTGGGTATAACCGCACTATTGTTATAGAAAGAATTGGTGTAAAGCTCCAGGTCTTTTTCTCCATTAAAAAAGATATCGGGAGTAATTTCACTTTGGGGCGTTCTGTCCAGGAATCCTTTTTTGCATTGCACCAGGAACCCCGATAAAAAAACAAACAGCACCACTATTTTATATTGCTTCATATTATTTGATATTTTAAAAAGAAAGATCCAAACCAAATGAATAGATTTTGCTGATCGGGTAAATGCGCCCGTTTGCTTCTGCAGCGGCCATTTCCGGATCGATGTATTTTGTTTTTAGTTTGGTTGCCGTAAAGATGTTATCCCCGCTCAGATAGATCCGGCATCTTGAAATTTTGGCTTTGGACAATATGCCCGCCGGCAGTGAATATCCAACGGTCAGGTTCTTCAAACGGATGTATGCCAGGTTCTGAAGGTAGCGATCGTTCGGAGCATTTAAAGATCCCCCGGCATTCAGGGCTTCATAGCCCCGAAGCTTTGGAAAATAAGCATTGGGATTGTCTTCACTCCATACTTTTTCGGGGAAATCAACCGGGACAAAAGAGTAGTAAGGACGGGAATAGGGCCCCCAGAACTTATCCGCATTTGCTCCCGGGTACCAGTCCTGCTTTCCAATACCCTGAAGGAAAACGGATACGTCGAATCCACTCCAATCTGCTCCTAAATTCACTCCAAAAGTATAACGGGGCTGCTTGTTGCCGATTTTTACCAGGTCTCCATGGTCGGCCAGGGTATTCTTCCCGTTATTCACAAATCCGTCTCCGTTTACATCCACAAACTTCATATCGCCGGCCATCAGCTTCGCCCAGTTGCCGGGCGCACCCAGGCGCTGTTTGTTTACAAAATCCTGGTTCACTGTTTTTTGATAATCCGTGGCTTCGGCATCGGTCTTAAAGAACCCGCCAATTTTATAGCCCCAGATCTCCCCCAGTTCCTGTCCAACATAATAGTTGCTTAAAAGGTTTTGCGGGTTATCGAACCGGGTGATCTTTGCCTTATAATCACCCACGCCCACACTTACATTATAGCTAAGGGGTTTTCCGGCCACTAACTTATGATCGCTCCAGGCTACCATTACTTCCCAGCCTCTTGTCTGCATATCGCCGGCATTGGTTTTGGGGGATGCCTCTCCAAAAACGGAAGGCAATGTTTTACCCGCAATCAGCATGCCCAGCGTATTGCGCACATACCAGTCGCAGGTGATGCTAAGACGATTGTTGAGCAACCCCATATCCACCCCAAAGTCAACCGACTTGGAGCGCTCCCAGGTGAGATCCTGCGAAATGGGGACCGGTACCGCCAGCGACTGCGCGCGCGCGCCATTAAAAATATAGCTCAAAGTTGACCGGCGCAATGTTTGAATATAGCCGTAGGTAGCAGCTTCCTGCTGGTTACCCAGCGAACCATAGGATCCCCTCAACTTAAATTCGTTGATACCTCCTTTTAGTGCCTGCCAGAAGGGTTCCTGGCTCACCCGCCAGCCTCCGGATACGGATGGGAAAAAACCATAGCGCTTGCCGTCAGGAAAGCGGGAAGACCCATCATACCGCCCGTTGAACTCGAGTAAGTATTTTCCTCTGTAATCGTAGTTCAGCCTGGAGAAATAACCCTGTAAGGCCCATTCTTCCGCCTGCCCATCAAGCGTAGCCTGGCCCGTAGCCAGCCGGAAAGCATTCAGATCTTCGGAAAGCAAGTCCGTATTGCGTGCGCTGATCTGCTTATACGTGCGTAACTCCCGGTTGTATCCGGCCATTAATTTAAAATCATGATCTCCCAGCTTTTTGGTATAGCTGCCGTAAAGATTGGTAGCCTGATATTGTATCAAATTAACCTCTTCCGCAAGATAATCGTTCCCTACATAGCTGATCACGCCCGGATTGATAGACCAGGGCGCCCTGGTACGGCGCTGCATGGTGGAATACGGATTGAACGTGTAGGAATAGTTACCTGTGATCTCCAATCCTTTAACGGGCTTAAAAGTGGCTCCTACCAGGTTGATCAGCTCTAACCGCTTTTCATCCCCTTTTGATTTGCCGTGCAACAGGTCGGCATAGATACCATCACCGATTGAATAACTATTCAAACCGGAACTATAGGTGGCCGTTCCGTCCGGATTTACGGGAACATAGGAAGGCAACGCATGCACGGTAATAGAAACAAAGTTGGAGTTATAGCCCCAACCCGGGTAGGTATATTTGCTCGTATTAAAATAGGTGTTGGTGAATAGCTCCAGTTTAGAGGTTAAACGCGCGGTTATTTTAGCCCTGAAGTTATAGGAACTATAATTATCCTGGTTGATACGCATCATACCGTCCTTGCCATAAGCCCGGCCGGATACCAGGAAATCGATCTTTTCTGATCCTCCGGTGATCGTTAAGGAATGTTCTCTTGATGGCTGCCAGTCTCTGAACATGGTGTGCCACCAATCCGTATTGCCATAATACATATACTGATCTTTTCCGCTACGGTTGGTGATCACCACACTGGGCAATGATTTATCGGTCTGCCGTTTTTTCAGTTCTTCATAATCCTCTTCCGTATAGCGGGTGTAAGTGTTACCCGTTGCCCGTAAGAAGGCCTCATCATTTAATTTTGCGGAAGTATAACCATCTGTTATAAAATCAGTGCGCGTGGTTAACCCGGCCCAACCAAAGTTATTGCCGTAGTTCACGTTCATTTTCCCGCGTTTGGCTTTCTTGGTGGTTACCAGGATCACACCAAAGGATCCCCGCGCACCATAGATCGCTGCTGATGCGGCGTCTTTCAATACGCTGATATTCTCTACATCTCTCGGATTGATATTATTAAGGTTTCCAGGAACCCCGTCGATCAGCACCAGGGGAGCGCCTCCTCCGTTTATGGACGTGTTTCCCCTGATGTTAAAACTACCTTCAGCGCCTGGTCTGCCGCTGTTAAAATTGATATTCACGTTGGGGATCGCGCCCTGTAATGCCTGCGAAATATTGGCCACCGGCCGGTTGTCCAGCACTTCCGATCCCACCTGGGCTACCGCACCGGTAAGGTTCACTTTTTTCTGCGTTCCATAACCCACTACAATTACTTCATCCAGTTTGTTCTCTTCCTTTTTAAGAACGATGCGCTCATAGTTGTGATTTTTGACCGCAACCTCTAACGGAACGTATCCCACATTGGAAACGATCAACACCGCATTTTCTCCGGATACCTTCAGTGAAAAGTTGCCGTCCTCGCCGGTTGAAGTTCCGTTTACCGTGCCCTTTTCAACAATGCTCACACCGGCGAGCGGGGCGCCGGTTTCGTCTACTATTTTTCCTTTTATATCCATGATGGCGATGGCATCCGGCTGCCCGATGATCACTACCAGACCATCATTTATTTTTTTATAGGAATAGCCCGTTAAGCTCAACAGTTGATGCATTACAGAATCAATCGTTGCATTCTTTGCCATCAGGTCGATTTTCCGGCTACCCAACCCTAATTCATCTGTATAAAAGAAACGATACTCATACCGCGCCTGTATTTTGCTTAAAACAGACGATATGGAAGCGTTTTTAACCTCCATGGTGATCCGGCTCTGACCGGTACTATTTATGGAGAAGGCCTGGAAGGAAGTAATAAGAAGAATAAAAATACTAAGCTTCATCAGCAATAGATATTTGATAATCAAATGCCCTGGCATAAGCGTTCCAGGGCAATCATTTTTTTTCATAATTTTGTTTTTTACGATGAGATAGAAAAATGATTGCAGGTACTGCAATTATGTACTGTCTTATTATGGGGAATGTTCCAGCATTTCCCATTTTTATTATATATGTGCTATTTTATTTATTCATTTCATATGATTTAATTTTTGGTTTAAGCAATTGTTAGTAAATAATTACGATCCCTTTTTCTATTTTATATTTTATTCCGGCAGAGAGTTTTAACGATTGTAATACATCTTCAAGGGCATCATTGTCAAATGTGCCGCTAAATGTTCTTGTATTGTTCTTATTCCTGAGCACAATTTTTACGTTATACCAACGCTCCAGTTCAGGAATAATATTTTCCAGGTATTCTTTTTTAAATACGAGCTTATTATTGACCCATTGGGTTTCCGCAACCGATGAGTCGGCAGCACTGAACGGGGCCGTCAGTAATTCGATCTGGGGCTGATCCGGCAGGCCGGAGTCTTTGCCCTGTTGCGAATACGTATTTTGCACCACCAGTTTTTCATTAGGCTCCAGCATGATCTTTTTATCTTTTGCATGCTTCAGGCATACCTGTACGGAGCCTCTTATTAATGTTGTTTGGGCGCTGGAATCATCAGCATAACAGCGTACATTAAAGGCTGTTCCAAAAACCCTTACATCAATATTTCTTGTGTGCACGATAAACGGGCGGTCCGGATCATGAGTTACATCAAAAAAAGCCTCACCTGATAATTCCACTTCCCTTGTTTTCTTGCCAAATGACTGTTCGTATGTCAACCGGCTGTCGGCGTTGATCCAGACTTTTGTTCCGTCAGGCAGTACAATATTTGTTTTGTTACCTTTTTTGGTGGCCACAATATTCGGAGCAATATTTCGCACGGGCCTGTTTGAGAAATATAAAAGGCTTGCGGCAATCATTAATAACGACGCAGCAACGGCGCTTGCTATCTTCCAGTTAACCGATACGAGCCGGCTCCTTTTTTTGTTTATTTTTTTATGTACCTCCCGGATAAAACTATCTGTTTCAGTATCTGAAACAGATGCGTAGTGGGTAGTGGTGGCTATTAAATCATTAAAAAAAGCAGCATAAGCCTGTGCGGCATCCTGCTGCTGAATGAGCTGATGCAGTTCCAACTGCTCCTGCAGGGTAAGCTCCCCTGCACTTTTTTTCGTTAATAGCTCCCAAATCCGGTTGTTGTCCATTTTAATATCACGATCTGATACTAAAGTGTGTTTTTGGAACAAAGACCCCTAAATGAAAAGTCTCTTTTTTTTAAGATGACCTGGATTTTTTTATAAAGAAGTTGTTTTTATATTCCGGGAAAGCAGCTTCCAGGGTTTTGGCAAGGCTTTTTAATGCAATGGTCATTTGGGCTTCTACTGTTTTTATCGAGAGATCTAAAATACCGGCCACCTCATTGTATTTCAGTCCCTCATCTTTGATCAGCCGGAAGATCAGCCTGCATTTCGGAGGTAATTTATTTACGGCATCAGCAATGAACTTCAGGTTTTCATTGCTCAACATTTTTGAGTCGGAGTGGGTGTACGCCACCGCAAATGATTCTCCAAATTCATTATAACATACCCGCTTCTTTTTTTTCAGGTGCCCGAAACAGGCATATTTAACCGCTATATATAAATAATTAGAGAGACTATTAATGGCGGGCAATGTTTTTTTATTTTCCCATAGTTGTACAAATATATCCTGGATCACTTCTTCTGCCAGCGAACGATCGTTAAGGATAGAGTTTGCAAAGGACAATAACCCCGGGTAATAGTATCTAAGCAGTTCATTAAAAGCATTTTCATCGCTCTGTTCTGCAACCAGCCTCGTCAAATAGGGTAAATCCAATCGTTTCATGAGGCCGCTAAAGTAGAAAATGTATTTTAAATATTTGTAAATGCCTGAAAAAGGCATAAGGCATCCGGCGTAAATAAAATAGAATCCATCCCAGATAAATCCGTTTTAAACCGGTTGAACATTTTTGACAGAAGCATTTCTATAGAAATCTTATATTCGCTTTTGGATGAAACGGTAACGCCAATGAACTAACTTATTTTTACTGTTATTAAATAATGCTCCAAAATATTAAGAACGAACGCTATGAAAGTGCGTAAAAGTATATTTACAAAGCTTGAAAGATACTTGAACCGGATCAATAACCCGAAAACCAAGAGCTCTTGATTCAAATTAGCGAAAAAGTCCGCCAGCTAAGGAACAACATCAGCCTTTCTAAAATCATTTCCCTTGTAAAAAAATCATCGGGGAACAGGCTTTATGTAACCTTTCTTTTTATCCTACTGGAATCGGTGGTGTTTTTTGCTTCGCTCTACCTGCTTAAAAAACTGGTTGATGTTGTTTCCCATGCACAAAAGAGCTCGGCGGCAGCTTACCACCAGATCATTACCTATGTGGTGGCAGCCGGAGCCGTAGGAATCATCTATTTTATCATCCGCTCTTTCAGCGCTTACCTGGTAGAAGCCCAATCTACCCGGGCGGCGGAATATGTAAACGAACAGATCCACTCCAAGGCCGTTCGCATGGAGCTCGCTTTCTATGAAAGCCCTTCTTATTATGATGTGCTGAAAAGAGCCATGGACAGTGGCGGGGAACGCCCCGGCCAGGTGATAACGGCATTGATCGACATTATCAAAAATGCGGCATCCCTGGTAGCCGTGGGGTCTGTCCTCATCATCATTAACTGGATGTTGCTGCCGCTGCTGGCGCTTTTTATTTTGCCCACCTTGCTGGTTCGGCTCTATTATTCAAAAAAATTAAATAACTGGCGCATTGCGCAAACTCCGCTGGAGCGAAAATCAGCCTATTACAGCAGTCTGATCACTACTGATACGGCGGCCAAAGAAATTCGTGCATATAACCTGGGCAACTATCTGAAAGACCAGTTTAGTGTTATCCGCCGGATACTCATGAAGGAAAAACTTTCCATCAACCTCAAAAGAACAAAGCTGGAGGCGGTAACCACCGCTATGTCGAACCTGGGCGTCTTTGCCTGCATCGGCTTTATAGCGTTAAAAACCATAAGCGGCGAGGCCTCGCCTGGCGATATAACCTTATTCCTGGTTGCCTTTCCGCAGTCGTTTAGTATTCTTCAAAATATTTCGGGGGGCATTTCTATCCTGTTTCAAAACAGCATTTATGTAAACAGCGTGTTTGAATTACTGGAGCTGCCTGCGGGAGAAGCGGCGGCCGGCGTGACCAGCCCTTCTGCGCTTCAATCCGTAAAAGAATTACGTTTTCAAAATGTATCTTTTACCTATCCTTACAACACCCGGCCTACTTTAAAGAATATCAATTTGTCCATTCCCGCCGGAAAAATTATTGCCATTGCCGGGCCTAACGGCGCAGGTAAATCTACTTTAATAAAGCTGCTTTGCCGTCTGTATGATCCCACGGAAGGTTCGGTGATGTTGGATGAAACGGATTTTCGAAACTATGACCCGAAGGAATTGCGGGGGATCATGGGCGCTGTTTTTCAGGACTTTAACAAGTACAGTTTTACTGCTGCTGAAAATATTTACCTGGGCAATATTCATATACCGTTTGACGCATTGCGGGCAAAGGAAGCTGCTGAAAAATCCGGAGCGGCGCCATTTATAGACCAGTTGCCCCGGCAATATGATACGGTTATGGGGCGCCTGTTTGAGGACGGACAGGAGGTGAGCATCGGGCAATGGCAAAAGCTGGCGCTGGCGCGCTGTTTTTATTCCGATGCGCAGTTCCTGATCCTTGATGAAGCTACCAGTGCACTGGATACAGCATCCGAAGCAGCGCTCTTTAATACGCTTCGTGAAAAACTGAACAACAGAACGGCAATCATTATCAGTCACCGGCATTCTGCCCTGCAGCATGCGGACTATATCTATTTTCTTTCCAATGGCTCCATTGCAGAAGAGGGGACAGACGCGGCGTTGATACGCAATAACGGGCCTTATGCAAAACTATTTTTAAACAAAAGCAAAAAAGTAACGTGAAGCAGCATTACCACCTGTCCATTGTGTCCTGCTGCATCGATGATTGGGGCGGAAGCGAAGAGCTGTGGGCCCGGAGCATTCCCCTGTTGCAAAAAAGCAATTGCCGGTTCACGCTTTATAAGGAGAGGATCAATTCCGGTCATCCCGAAATCAAAAAGCTGGCAGCGTTGGGCGTGCACTTTACGGAACTCAATCCTCCCCGTTCTATTGTAAGCCGTGCTGCCCGCAAAATACGGGCTTCAACCGCTGCGTTGCGTAGCAGGTCCCCGGGGAATTTGATTACCAGCAGTGTGTTGCCGGTACGTTTTCGTAAACACCTTAAAGCGGAGCGCCCGGACCTCGTAATAGTGGCACAGGGCATCAACTTTGATGGACTGGAATTTGCATTTGAATGTATGCAATTAAGGATCCCTTATGTGATCATTACCCAGAAGGGCGTTGATTTTTACTGGCCTCCCCCTGCATCCCGGAGTGCCATGCGCAGCACGCTGCTGGCTGCAAAGCAATGTTATTTTGTATCCAGACATAATCAGCAACTTACAGAAGAACAGTTTAGCATAAGGCTGTCTAATGCAACGCTTGTATCTAACCCTGTAAAACTGATCAGGGAGCCGCTGCCCTTTCCTCCTGCCGATAAGACGTACCGGCTGGCTTGTGTGGGCCGCCTGTTTATAATTGACAAGGGACAGGATATCCTGTTACGGATACTGAGCAGGGAACCCTGGCGCAGCAGGAACATTGAAGTTTCTTTTATAGGAAGGGGTACAGATGAAGAAGCCATCAGGGAACTGGCTCAATTCCTCGATGTTCCGCATACTGCATTTCATGGGTATAGCGAGGACATCAGTGCCATTTGGCAAACGCATCATGCGCTTTTACTACCTTCGCGTAGTGAGGGTATGGCACTATCTGTATTGGAGGCCATGGCTGCGGGAAGAGTAGCCATTGTTACCAATGCCGGTGGGCACGGTGAAATTATTGACCACGGCACCAATGGATTTATCAGCGATGCCACGGAAACCGCCTTCGAACAGAACATGGAACAGGCCTGGCAACAACGGCACGCCTGGAAAGCTATCGGGGAAAATGCGGCTGCCTATATTCATGATCATATACCTCAATCACCAGAAACTGAATTTTCACTATCAATATTGAAACAACTCCATGACATCTAAACCTCTTGTATCGATTATAATGCCGACCTATAACAGAGCTGATTCTATTGTGCACGCGGTAAACAGTGTGTTAAAACAAACCTACCCGTCTATCGAAGTGTTGGTTGTTGACGACGGTTCCACCGACCATACCCGATCGGTTCTGGAAAATATTGAGGGCATCCGGTATATATTACAGGAACATGGCGGGCAGGCAAAAGCAAGAAATACGGGGCTGCAGCACGCTTCCGGAAAAATTATTGCCTCCCTGGACTCTGATGATATCTGGTATCCTGATTTCCTTGAAACCTGTGTTGCAAAACTGGTTGCAGGGAATTATGATTTTGTTTTTGCGAACTGGGATCAGCAATGGGAGGACGGAACCGTTACGGACTTCCTTTCCCAGGATCTTTACCTGCAGCCTTATTTTCCAAAAAACGGGGAGGATTGGGTCACATTGAATAATGAAGAAATAAGAAAGATCTATCTGCATGGCTGCCCATCGCCTTCTTCGTCACTGATCTTCAAACGCTCTTCAACAAAATCGGGGTGGAACAATGAAATCAGGGTCGGGGATGATTGGTTTATGTACCTGGATATGATCCTTACGGCGCCCCGGACTGCGGCCTTTACGCTAAAACGTTTATGGTCCAAACGGATTGATAAAAAAAATATCTACGACGGGCGCAAAAGAAACGAGGTGCTGGAAAATCTTTACGTTGCTGATTTGCATAAAATGATACAGGCTTTCAAAAGCAGGCTCTCGAAAAATGAAATAAAAGCGCTTGAGAATAAGCATATTTACAGCCTGGTGGAACTGGCAAAGCACCATTTGATCCGGGAATTTAATGTCAGAGAAACAGGGAAACTGTTGGGCCGCTCTTTTAGCATCAATGCCCTGCGCACATTTAAATCAATTCCAGAAGTGATCAGTTTCGGTTTCAACAGAAAGACGGGCCGGCATAAGACCAGCCGTAACCGCCCCCATTAACATAGTAAATGACAGAGGAAGCCATGCCTGCCGCAATAATACAGCTCGATCGCAGCATTGACAAAGGGCTCTGCTTTTTAACAGACCACCAGTTACAGAATGGGGAATTCGTCTGTTATTTCTCTGCCGATCCGCTTATGAAAGAATGGTGCGTTCCTGATTCCGTAACCTTTATAACGGCACTGGTCTGCAATTGCCTGCTTCCTTTCTCGGAACGCCCGGATGTAAAAACCGCACTGACCCGTTCCTCCAATTTTATCGAATACCAGCGTATGCGGGGCGGTGTTTGGTCCTTTTACACAAAATGGCATCCCTCTTTTCCTTATCTGCCCCCCGATATTGATGATACCTGTATGGCTTTGGAGTTCCTCAAAGGCATGGGCAACGACACCCGGCAGCATTTGCCCGTATTGTATGCAAATCGCAATTCAAAAGGATTGTTTTATACCTGGTTTACGCTGCATCCTACGTTCCCGCTGCATCGCGACAGTTGGCTGGTGCGTTTGCGCTTTTTGAAACGCCCCTTTAAAAGCTTTTTTTATTTTTTAAGAAATGAGTTCTCCGTTAACGACACCGACGCATTAGTGAACGCAAATGTTCTGTATTATCTTGGAGCATCAGACAACACCAAAGATGTGATCGCTTATTTGATCAGCTTGTTTGAAAAAGGACAGGAACTGCAAAAGGATAACTGGTATCAGAATCCCTTTATTGCCTATTATCTTTATGCCCGTTTGTTTACAAAACCGGTCCCCGGCCTCGCGCCCATCCGTGAAGTGCTACGCGACCGGTTGCTACGGCTTATTTCCACACAGGAGCAGTGGCAGGATATAGAACTTGCGGTAACGGTAGCCTCGCTGGTTTACCTGGGGTTTGCAGGCCGGCAGTTGGACGAATTGACAGCGTTGCTCCTGGAGCGACAACAGTCCAATGGTTCCTGGAGGCGTCATTTCTTTTATGTGGTGCCTTCGGGAAGTTATGGTTGGGGAAGCGAGGAGACGACAACTGCCTTTGCTGTGGAAGCGTTGAACGCTTACCGGAACTTTCTGCTTATAAAAAATGATTTGATATCGAATGAAAATCGCTGAGATCACCCGTTCTTCTGAATGGTGGGAGTATAAGCTTTCACCGTTGCTGGCCATTGGTTATGCAACGATTTTGAGCGCGGGGAAGGAGATTGGTGATTATTGGACAAGACTATTGCTCATCTTACTTTCGCTGGCCGCCGGGGCTGCTTACGTTAGCATCATAAATGATATAACAGATCTGAAAGACGATCGGATGGCGGGGAAAAAGAACCGCATGCAGAACCTGCCGGCTTATTATCGGTGGTTGCTTCCGGTTGCAGGTCTCTTATCGGGCCTTTTCTTCGAATATGTACTTTATTATCCTGATACCCGCTCCATGATCTTCTATGCCGTTCCATGGGTCTTATTCAGCCTGTATTCTTTTCCCCCCTTCCGGTTCAAGAAGCGGGGTATCCCGGGCATCCTCTGCGATGCGGGAGGTTCCCATGTTTTCACGGGTTTATTAATGATCAGCAGTACCTGCTTCGCCATGCACGAGAGGGTGCCTCCGTTGTGGATGTTTGCCATAGGCGTCTGGTCATTTTGCTATGGACTTCGGGGCATTTTATGGCATCAATATACCGACCGCGTGAACGATCAGCGTGCCGGTTTGCAAACCGTTGCGGTGCGGATCCCGCCACATAAATTCAAACGAATAGAAGCGGGCCTGTTTGTAACAGAGCTTCTGGCCACATTGGGTATTTTTTTATACCTGGGCAATCCCTGGGTTATCGGGGTCTATCTATGTTATCTGTTGCTCTGTTTTTTACGTTACCGTTTTTTGAAATTGGCGCCGGTAGTGGTATTAAGTAAACCGGATACGCCCATTCAGATCCTGCAATTGGACTATTTTCAATGTCTTTTTCCGCTAACCTTGCTGGTCTGTGCCGCTGTTCAGAATATATACAACCTGTTGCCGCTGGCTTTTCATCTGCTGCTTTTTCACGGCACCCTTCGCCGCATTTTTGCTGATCTGAAACTAATCTACAAGGTGTATGCCTGAAAGGGAACGGCTATAGCACCATTTTTTCCAATAAGGTATGAACCAGTCCTTCAGTGCTTACCGCAAGACCGGGATGTACTTTTGAACATTGAATCATCGTACTTCGCGTAGCGGTCAGCCAGCGGAACCGGGATGCGGCGTCCAGCAAGGCAATGCCCGATCCGGACTGTCGGTCGCCTGCCGCAATGGCCTGAAAGGCGCACAGGTTCTCCTCTATTCCATTCATATCTACCTCGGCGTAAAGACTAAAAATTTTTTCTTTTTTCAGTGAAACCGCACACTCAATCATTTTCCTGCTTTTGCAAAAAACGATTACGCCCACATTAACGAATTCCTCTCTTTCCACACGGGGCACTACGCGCAGCACCGCGTACTCATATACCAGCAGCTCTTGCATCTAATGCGGTTTTTAGAAAAGTAAAGGAATTTTTTAAACGCCACGACAAAAATTGAAGATACACTTCTCTTGCGGCTTCCGGGTCGCCCTGCGCTTCTTCATATTGCAACCACTCCATCGGCAACAGGTTTACGATCTCATGTAGCTTTTGCTGGGTTAACAGGCTTTTGCAAAATTCGTCTGCTTCTTTCAACAGGGAGGCTTCCTGAAGCAACACATGATCTTTTATTAAAGGGAACGCGCTTTTCATTTGCACAGGCCAGCTTTCCCAGTTATGATGAAAATATAAACAGGCCCCATGATCAATCAGCCAAAGTTCATTGTGCCACATAAGCATATTGGTGTTGCGCGCGGTGCGGTCCATATTGGTAAGAAAGGCATCCATCCATACGATTATTGATGCCATCATAGGCTCCACTTTTGTAACGGCCGGATCAAAGGTTATGGCGCCGCTTAAATAATGCAAGGCCAGGTTCAGCCCCCTGCTTGCTTTCAACAGATCCTGGATCTCTTCATCCCCTTCGGTTCTTCCAAAAGCTTCATCCAAATGGGCATACACCAATTCCGGAACTTTTAATTTCAATTCCCGGGCCACCTCACCGCCGATGAATTCGGCCACCAGGGCTTTTACCCCCTGGCCGGCCCCACGGAATTTCAAGGCGTATAAAAAGCCGTCGTCGGCTTCTGCAATAGCCGGAAGGGACCCTCCTTCCCGTAGCGGTGTTACATATCTTGTTACCTGAACTGACCGGATCTCCTGCATCGGATTAATAATAATTTGATCAAACCTACATAAATTTTTTGTCTCTTGCTAAAGTAGGGGTTTCATGCAAAGACGCCAGTGTTTCTCGCAGTGGTGCAGCGGGGCGGCGGCACAAGGGCGTGAGGTGTTTCTCGCAAAGGCGTTAAAGGTTCTCACAGATGCCACAGATTTACACAGATGCGGAGAGATTTTTGAGACCTTCTGTGATAATCCGTGTAATCTGTGAGCCATCCCTCATACGCCATTCGTTGCTTCCTCGCGTCTTCGTTGTTAAATCAGATTTACTTCCGGATGCAATGGTACCCCGTATTTATCAGACACCGTCTGCATAACAAGATCACACAATTTCAGAATATCATTTCCGGTTGCGTTGCCATAATTTACCAATACCAGGGCCTGCTTTTCATGTACCCCGGCATCGCCTTGGCGGTAACCCTTCAAACCTGCCTGTTCAATCAGCCAGCCAGCCGCCAGTTTCATGGAACCATCGGCGTTTTCATACGCAACAATGCCCGGGAAATTTGCTTTCAGCGACAGGTAGGCGTCTATTGGTACGGAAGGATTCTTGAAGAAACTGCCGGCATTGCCGATTTTCGCCGGATCCGGAAGCTTGGACGAACGGATGGCAATTACTGCCGCCGCTATCTCCCGGATAGAGAGCTCAGTAATATGCCGCTTTTCCAGCTCCTGGCGGATGGCGCCGTATGCTATATGATATACCGGTTTCTTGCGCAGGCGATAGGTTACGTCTGTAATGACGAACTGGTCTTTATAAATATTTTTAAAGACGCTTTCCCGGTAGCCAAAATTGCACTCCTTCAGACTGAATGTTCTTTTGGTGAGTTCTGTTTTGTGTAAGGCGGTGAGCTCGTGAAAAACATCTTTTATTTCTACCCCATAGGCGCCGATATTCTGCATGGGCGAAGCACCCACACAGCCGGGTATTAACGCCAGGTTTTCCACGCCGGCGTAATGATGTTCCAGGCAGTATAAAACAAAGGAATGCCATTGTTCACCTGCCTGTACTTTTATATAAATAAAATCTTCATCTTCCTTTATTTTTTCATAGCCCGATAACTCATTTTTTATAACCAGACCATCGTAATCTTTTGTCAATAAAATATTACTTCCGCCACCGATGATCAGGGGCCGCTGGTTGTTTTTTTTTGCCCAGGACAAAGCCTCCTTCAGTGCATCCGTGGAAGCAACTTTTGCAAAATGACGCGCCCGTTGTTCAATGCCAAAAGTATTAAATGACCGCAGGGAGCTATTATTCAGAATTTCCATAGCTTTAATCTATTGTTGCAAAATAACGTTTAAATGGCTACAGAGAAAAAAACAGCAGCGATAATTGGCGCTACAGGTCTTACAGGTTCCTGCGTTCAGCGGTTTCTTTTTGACGATCCGGATTACGGCTGTGTTCGCTCATTAGTGCGCTGGCCCGCAGAGCCCATCCATGCAAAGCATGAAGTAAAACTGGTCGATTTCAATGATCCGGAGTCCATTCTATTGGCGTTAACAGGCGTATCGGTTGTATTTTGTGCAATCGGCACTACCAATAAAAAAGTAAAAGGCGACCGTAATTTATACTGGCAAATAGATCACGACATCCCCGTACGCGCATGTAAAATGGCGCTGGAAGCCGGATGCCGCACATTTGTATTTGTATCCTCCGCGGGCGCTAATCCCAAAAGCAGCGCCTTTTATTTGCGATTAAAAGGTAAGGCGGAGGATGCTATTATTGCAACAGGCATGCCCGCCGTACACCTTATGCGCCCCGGCCAGCTATTGGGAAAGAGAACTGAGCATCGCCGGCTGGAATCATGGATCCAGGGGATCATGAAACCTTTGTCCGGATTGTTTTTTGGCTCATGGGCCCAATACAAGGCCATTGATGCTACGATCGTTGCAAAAGCCATGGTGGTAGCGGCTGCGAAACAGGAAACCGGGGTTTTTCGGTATACTTATAAAGAAATGATACAGATGGCAAAGGGGGAGGGGTATTGACACCTGGTTTCTGCACAGAATACCGGGATTGATGTTCAAAGTTTAAGGTTCAAGGTTTGGTCCGCATTCAGCATTGAGCGTTTGGCGTTCTGCCTTCTTTTCACCATTTTCCCTATACCAATAAGTTTATTTCAAACGCCAAATAATTTCCCGGTTTTAATTTGTAACTTACAGCATGAACTGGGAGTTTCAGGCAATTACTGCCACGGCATTAGGCATTGCATTAGCCGCCTGTTGCGGTTTCCGGGTTTTT
Source organism: Niabella soli DSM 19437 (assembly GCF_000243115.2). Classification (NCBI taxonomy): domain Bacteria; kingdom Pseudomonadati; phylum Bacteroidota; class Chitinophagia; order Chitinophagales; family Chitinophagaceae; genus Niabella; species Niabella soli. The sequence goes on from NZ_CP007035.1 coordinate 4,569,793, forward strand.
GTGCCGCTGCTTGTTGCGGGCCTCGCCAGCCGGTTCCATTTTTTTCATTTCTCTGAAAGCTTTCTCTGGCTTTCCTCCACACCGGCACTCATCGCATTGGGTGCCGCAACCATTATTGAAATTGCAGGCTATTACATTCCTTTTGTTGACAATATCCTGGATACCATTGCCGCGCCCATGGCCACAATTGCCGGAACGGTTCTGGCCACTTCCGTAATTCCAATAGACAACGAATGGGTAAAATGGATCGCGGGCATTATTACCGGTGGCGGCAGTGCTGGTTTGATCGCATCCGGCACGGGCATTTTACGGCTTTTCAGTACAAAAACTACCTTAGGTACGGGAAATAATTTTGTGGCAACGGGTGAAAACACTGCGGCTGTTGCAGGCTCGATACTCAGCTTCATTATTCCTGTTGTGATGGCGGTAATTTTTCTTTTTTTTATTGTATGGGTGCTTAGAAAGGTTTGGAAGAAGATGAGGGGTCGCCGGCAGGTAAGGACTGTTTGACTACGCCGGTGTTATCACTCACAGGAGATCTCAAAGATTTTTACAGAAAAAGTTTGCCAATTGGTACTGGCCGGATGCGAGCCTCTTTTTGTACGTAAAATAATAAGGTAGTCAGCTTTTGCGCTACTGGCAGCCCGGTTGCGTCGCACTCTGGGGCTGCAGCACTGCTATCAGCAGTTTAAAGATGGGTCGTACGTTTGTTTTTGCTCACAGATGCCACGGATTTTCACAGAAGCCAACTATCTTTTGCGTTCATTTATAATGAACTGGTATCAAAATTATCATAATGGGTTTATCTGCTTCCCTCTCATTGCCATCAATGTGAACACAACTACAAGCAATTAAAAAAAAGTCCGGAGTTCCTGAACCAGGCGCTACTTTTAAGTTCAAATGGGTCGTGCCTATGGCACTCCATTTTCTACCTGACTCTTTAATTCGGAATAAATTCCGGATTTACCTGATGAACAAGCCGCTGGCTTTCTGTGAAATAAGGAATATTATTGTACGGAGCCGAACGCCCCACTCGTGAATTTGAAAGAGGCGTAGCCTCGGCTTAATGGGTTAACAAGGAGCTTCAGCTCCTTGTTAACCCGAGCTAAGTAATCAGAGAGCCATAGGCTCGACCTATAAATCGGCCGGACAAATAGTATTCTTTTCAATCAACAAGACAGTGGTATTTTAATAAAGTTGATACCGGATTATTACTAATCTTTTCTATCCTGTGAGAATCTGGGAATCTGTGAGAGCTCTGATATCCAGTTCTTAAAATTTCCCACTTGTCCGGAGGTACTTTTCATCATCCTTTAATCCGGAGCACAATAATCTTTCCGTCCATGGTGGTAACCACAATTTTGCGATCGTCCATAAATTGCAGATCATGTATCAGGCAATTGGCCACTTTATGTATCCATTTGGTACGGCCCGTTGCGCGGTCAAACGCGGCAATGACGCCTTTGTCGCTAAACGCATACACCACACCTTTGCGCTCTGTAATTACGGAGGGGTTCAGTTCATAATTAAATACATTATCGGTCTTCCAAACAATCGTTGCCGTATCTGCCCTGGTGGCTACCCCAATTAGTTGCCCCTGCATCGTTTTCGCAAAAACAATAGCACTGTCGTTGGATAGTCCCATTGATTCGCGTACCCAGTATTCATTCCATCTTTTTTTCCAGATCAGCTTTCCTGTTGCCGCGTCAAGAGCCGTCATATACCGGTCCGGCGCCACAATAAACACCCGGCCGTTCGTTGCAACGGGCAAACAGGAGGCGGGGGAGAACATGCGGTTGGTGTATCCATCGTTATAGACCCAATCGGCAGTTCCTGTTTTCATATTAAGCGCATACAATTCATTGCCCCAGCTTCCAAAAATCAGTTTGCCATCGTAAACCAGCGGCATTGCTTTTACAAAATTCTTCACCCGGTCATAGGTCCAGATGATCTTACCCGTGTTTAGATCCAGCGCGCGGAACAGGCCTTCCGACGAACCTGCAAATACTTTTCCCTCCCTGATGACCGGCGTTGCAACAATAGACTTTGGGGTAGCGGTGGTCCAATAGGGTTTACCTGTTGCGGCATCCAGGCAATAGATCGTGCCGTCTGTTGAGGGAACTACGAAACGATTACCTGCTATTGCCGGCGATGCATATATCTTTCCATTTGTCGCAAACCGCCATACCACTTTGTTTTTTATGGGATCCACAGCCAGAACGCGGCCGCGGCTGTCCGGCGTAATGATCAGCCCCTTATACAAGGCAAACCCGTTTCCGATATCAGAAGAATCCTGGAACCGCCCGATTTCCCGCACCTGCGGGTACTGGTCATTTATCGCATAAGAGGGCCGGGGATATTTTTTCAGTTCTTTGTCAAAATGATGATCTTGTAAGGCTACAGCCGCCCAGGGCGCTTTCGTGATGCTGCCGGGAATTCTTGTGCTGTAGGAGATGCTTCCCTTTTCGATCGTTACAATATTATACCCGCCAATACTGTCTTTTGCGCGCAGGTTCGACCGGCCCATAATACCCGGAATGCCTTCGAAATCAAAGCGCCGGTTTTGGTGCCCATGACCGCAAAGCCATGCCTCGATATTATGTTTTTTTAAACGATCTGCCACCTCGTACCAATTATTCAGGGAGGAATCCAGGGGGTAATGATCTACGAAAATGACCGGCTCCCTGCCGGGAATGGTTGCCAAAACGGAATCCAGCCAAACAATATTACCATACGGTACCTGGCCGGGGCTCATTTTCATATTAGGGCCACAGTTCGCCCCCAGGAAATGGATCCCTTCATATTCAAAAGCAAATACTTCGTTGCCAAACACCCGGTTAAAAGTATTGGTACCGCTTTCCGACCAGTTGTCATCATGATTGCCGGGAATAATATACAGTGGTTTATTGAGGGAATCCAGGATTTGTTTGGCCAGTTTTATTTCTGTATCGGCGCCAAATTCGGTAATGTCGCCGGAAGCGATCACAAACTTAAGATCGGGATTGGCGTTTATATCCCGGACGGTTCTTCTCAGATCTTCGTCGGCATTATTGGAGCCGATATGCAGATCGGAAATATGGGCAAATTGAAAACGGGCTTGTGCGCGGATCGCCTGGCAAAATAAACAAAGCAACAGCGCGGCAACTATTTTTTTCACTTGTACGTTTTTATGATCAGCTAAGATATAAAAACGGCGGGGATTTCCTGCCCGGTATAGATTTTGCTGATTATTTTATTATAAAATCGACAATAAATGAAAAGAGTATTTTTCGCCCTAATAGCGGGCCTTTTGGTAAGCAGCGCTGTTGCTGCTCAAACAGCGCCGGCAAAGCAAAAACAAAGTACAGACAAATATCAAAAAGTAGCGGGGCTTACCGCTGCCCAGCAGCAACAGTTGCAAAAAATAAAGACCGATGCCAAAATCAAAAGAGATGCCATTCAGAATAACACGGCGCTCAGCAAGGCGGATAGAAACAAACAAATACAGCAATTGAATGAACAGGAGCACCAGCAACGATTGGCGGTGCTAACGCCCGATCAGCAGCAGCAGTTAAAACAAACCCATAAAATCAAAGCGGCGAAACCGGTTGCCAAACCAGCGCCTACGCCTGCAGCGAAGCAATAGCTGTTTTTCATATAACAAAAAAGGTGATGCCGGATTATAGCATCACCTTTTTTTGTGGAGGCGACCGGACTCGAACCGGTGTCCAAACACATTCCCCAAAAGCCTTCTACATGCTTATTTCTTGTATTGATTGTCGGCGAAAAACAGGGAAAGAACAAACCGATTTTTCACTTAGCTGTATGGGTCTTTTGTTACAGGCACAGCCTAATGCAACAGCATCCTGTTTTTGTTTTATAAGTCGGCGGCGGAGCGTGGTAACAGAACAACCGGCTCAACGCGGCCCTAATGACTACTTAATCACTGATTAGGCAGCCATGGCATACTGAGTATTGCCATTTATGATTTGAGTATTCAGATTTACAGGCTAATTACACAACGCCTGACATGCTTCTGCTTTCAAAGATCTATGCTGTCAAAACCAAGCGCCCCCCGGTTCTGGAATAAAAAGCCAGCATACAAAGGTACGAAAAAAAACCTGTGAGGTTTCAAAAACCTCACAGGTTTATCGCTCTAAAAAAGTCGCTCACCGGGTTGCCGGGTCTATTCAAATGGCTGCTTCGGAATAATCGCAACCGTTAGCCGGCTGATGCAGGTAAGCTGTTCCTGTTCGTTATAGATCCTGATATCCCATACATGCGTTTTCCTGCCAAGATGCAGCGGGCTGCACACCGCTTTTACGGCGCCGGAGGTTACCGGCTTCAGATGATTGGCATTTACCTCCAGTCCTACAGCCATTGATACAGCCGGGTCCATAACCAGGGCGCTCGCATAAGATCCCACCGTTTCCGCCAGCACAACAGAAGCGCCGCCATGCAATATGCCATAGGGTTGCTTTACCTTTTGAGTGACGGGCATGGTAGCGGTGAGCGTGTTGCCCGTAACACCGGTAAATTGTATGTTGAGGAAAGTGCCCATGTACTCAGGCGCATTATTCAGACTTTCCAGGTTGACCGGTTGCCTCCAGATCATGTTTTTTGGACTAAAGTTAGCGTATTGTTACGAGGCAGTAAAAACGACTGTTCGTGTATTTCGAAAGTCATGGTTTTGCTAAAATAATATAAAAGGAATAGGATTGAGTGTGGAACTTTATTTGAATCGTTATAATTTTGCGCATCCTGAAATATAAAATAGTAAAGCGTGGCAAAGAGAAAAGAAATAAAGACAGACGTGGTATTGATCGGCGCTGGTATAATGAGCGCTACCTTAGGTGCTTTTATTAATGAGCTGGAGCCCGGGAATTCAATCCACATTTTTGAGCGGCTGGGGCGGGTAGCCGGCGAAAGCTCCGACGCCTGGAATAATGCCGGAACAGGGCATTCCGCACTTTGCGAGCTCAATTATACGCCCGAGAAAGGAGACGGTACCATCGATACACATAAAGCATTGGATATTATCGAGCAGTTTGAAGTATCCAAACAGTTCTGGTCGTACCTCGTAAAAGATCAACAGATCAATGACCCTGCAGATTTTATCCGTACCGTACCACATATGAGTTTTGTGCGTGGAAGTAAGGATGTTAAATACCTTAAAAAACGCTACACGGCCCTGCAAAAATATAAACTGTTCCAGGGGATGGAATATTCCGAAGATCCGGCGGTTATCAAAAAATGGATCCCGCTGGTAGTGGAAGGGCGCGATCCGAAAGAAAAAGTGGCTACCACTTATGCTGCGTGGGGTACGGATGTTGATTATGGGGCATTAACAAGAATTTTGATTGATAATATGGTTGCCCGGGGCAATGCCCATTTACATCTCTTGCATGAAGTGTATGACCTCATCAGGCAGGACGACGGAAGATGGAAAGTGAAAGTGAAGAATATGGCAACGGGCGAGAAAACCATCATTTACAGCCGTTTTGTTTTTATTGGCGCCGGGGGCGGATCCTTAGCGTTATTACAGGATAGTGATATTCCCGAAAGCAAGCTGTATGGCGGGTTTCCCGTAGGCGGACAATGGCTGGTGTGCAACAACCCGGCAGTGGTAAAAAAGCATGAAGCCAAGGTTTACGGGCAGGCCTCGGTAGGGGCGCCACCTATGAGCGTACCGCACCTGGATACCCGGGTGATGGGGGATGAGAAATCTATCCTGTTTGGTCCCTTTGCATCCTTTTCCACAAAATTTTTGAAGGAAGGATCCTATTGGGATCTTTTTGAATCGATCAAATACTGGAATATTTTTTCGATGATGAAAGTAGGATTGAAAAATTATGACCTGGAAAAATACCTGGTACAGCAACTGAGCCTTTCTTTTGAGGATCGGATTGAAGCATTGAAAGTGTTTTACCCCAACGCAAAAGCAAAAGACTGGAAGCTGGAAGATGCAGGGCAACGGGTGCAGATTATTTTTAAAGACCCTGAAAAAGGAGCGAGCCTGCAATTCGGGACAGAGATAGTAGCCAGCGAGGACGGAACTATTGGCGCTTTATTAGGCGCTTCTCCCGGCGCGTCCACCGCTGTTTCGATCATGCTGACGTTATTGGAAAAATGTTTTCCTGACCGTTTCCAGGGCAAGTGGAAGAAAAAATTAAGAATGATGATCCCTTCCCTGGGGCAGCGCCTGGAAGAAAATGAAGAATTGTGCAATAAAATAAGGACCGAGACCACCGCGTTGTTGCGACTGCAGTAATGTGAATCAATTTAAAAGCTGCCACGAATCCTCCAGAAGCGGACACTGTTCCATCATTCTGTGTTGCAGTATGATTTAAGGATACAACGAAACTGATCCCTGCAGATCAGCGGGTCAAAAGGCCTCCCGCATTCCGATTTATCGGAAGCAGACTATCTCAGATGAATGAAGTGTAATCCGCGCCGTTGGCGCTCCCGATAGCCATCGGGATGCGTAAATCTGCGGGCCAAAAAAATTAGCTTGAACGGTTTTGTTGTACAGAATGCACGAATGAGTTGTCTGGTGTTTCAACTTCAAAAAAATAGACAGGAACCTAAATGCGTCAACAACGTATATGGATTCGTGCATTCATGGCATTCGGGATTAGCATAAAAAGCCTTTTGTTTAAATAATTACTCCCTTAATGTGGGCAATGGAGTGTCCTTACCAACCCATTACACCAGCATTTTGATAAAACTAATTTCAGCTCATTAATTAGGGCCTCCATAAACGGAGGCTTTTTTATAAAAAATTTTTTGGTTTCAATTTTATCTCTACATTTGTAGAAACAAATCTATAATTGTAGAATGGTTAAGTTGTCAAAATCAGAGGAACAGTTGATGGAATATATCTGGAAAGCCGGGCGCGCCTTTATGAAGGACCTGATCGATAGCTTTCCCGACCCGAAACCCGCAAACACAACGGTGGCAACACTTTTAAAGCGGATGACAGAAAAAGGGGTGATCAGTTATACCCAATACGGGAACTCCCGCGAATATTACCCGCTGATCAAAAAGGCCGATTATTTTTCAAAACACGTCAACAGTATGATCCGAAATTATTTTGATGACTCTGTTTTGCAGTTTGCTTCTTTTTTTACCAAAGAGACCAATTTAAGCAAAGAGCAGTTGGAAGAACTGAAGCAAATCGTAGACCACCAGATAGAATCCCTTGGGAAACGAAAAAAGAAAAAATGATTATCTATCTTTTAAAAATGATCGCCTGCAGCGGCTTGTTGTACGCCTTTTATTTCTTTTTTCTCCGGAAAGAAAAGATGCTGGTGTTTAACCGGTTTTATTTGCTGGGGAGCATTATTCTCTCTTTTTTAATCCCGTTGTGTCGTTTTGAAACGAAGATGTCCGATAAGATCGGGTTGCCCGATAAGCCGTTTATTGAAATGTATTCAGTGACTAAGGAACCGTTGTTCTCTGAAAAGGCCGTTATTAACCTATTGCCAAAAAAGACAACAGTTGCCGCCGGCACCATTGTATATATTGTTTTTATCAGCGTTTCGCTGCTGTTGTTTTTTCGCTTTGTTATAAATCTGTTCCATTACCGGAGGTTGATAAAAAATAATCCGAAAATTAAAAAGGGACGCTTTTCAATCATCCTGTTAGAACAGGATATATTGCCCCATTCCTTTATAAACAGTATATTTTTGAGCCGCAGTACTTATGAAGGAGGGCTTATTGACCAGGAGATTCTGCTCCATGAAGAGGCCCATATAACACAGCGCCATTCTTTTGACATACTGTTTGTGGAGGCGGTAATGATTGTGTTCTGGTTTAATCCTTTTTTACTGCTGTTCAGAAAGTATATCAGGATCAATCACGAGTTTCTGGCGGATACTTGTGTCGTTCAAAATACCGGGGATAGAAGCCGTTATGCCGAAGCAATGCTTAAAATGGCTTGCCCCGTTTGTAAAAATTCACTTGCCAGTAATTTCTATTTTATTACAAAAAAACGATTAATGATGCTTTACAAAGAAACTTCAGTAAAAGTTAAACTGACACGAGGCCTGATCACCCTGTTTGTTTTTGTGTCCCTGATACTTATTTTTTCAGACAGGCTGAATGGAACGGGTCAGAAAATGAATCTTCCGGGCGACGCCGGAAAGGATGCATCTGGTTTAATAAATCCAGGCAATCGGCATGTGGGGTATACTGCAATTCAGAAGGATGTTCCGGAAGAAGGTAATAGGGAAAAAGCCGGGATCGAACAAGGAGCCGCAATTTTGAAAGCGGACGGGATAAAAGACCTGCCGGTTAATAATGAAGGTGCTCCCGTTGCAAAACCGGAAGGGACAACTATCCCCGGGGCTGCATTATCGATAGAAAAAGATTCTTTGGATATTCCCTATAAATCATACCCCGTTAATAAGGGATTGTCAGAAGAAAAAATGACTGAGTTTAATAAGTTTATTGAAAAATATGTAATGGAGGTGAATGGTGAAAAAGTTTTTTGGTATAAACAAATGTTGCGGCCTGCCCTCGATCTGTATTTTGGCATGACCGATCAGCAACGTTCCGGTGTAAATAAAAACCTTCCCCAACTATTTCTTGCAGCCGGTAATAATGAGTTAGTACGGCTAAATGGAGCCTATAGAAATAATAGGGGCAAGCTATTCGCAGTTTACCCGGATGGAAAAACCGTGAGTGCAACCATAACCAACAGTGAGGAGAAAAAGCATTTTATAGAGAATTTTACATTGGACATAAACAGGTATCCCAATCAGGATTGTGCCTTTAGAACGTATTTATATAAGGGGAAAAGTGTAGCTATGTTCGTAATGTTTTATTCAGTAAAGAAAGAGGGCTGAAATGATTCGATAAGGTAAAAATATTTTTATTACCAAAATCAGGAAAAATGTTTGTCTATCTTTTAAAAATGATCGCCTGCAGCGGCTTGTTGTACGCCTTTTATTTCTTTTTGCTTCAGAAAGAAAAGATGCTGGTATTTAACCGGTTTTATCTGTTGGGAGCAGTGGCAGTTTCTTTCCTTATCCCGTTGACCCTGTTCCGGATAACCATTGAAACGACAGTTTTGCAACAGCCAGCTTTTGTTCCGTCGGGCACAGCTTCATCGCCGGTAACGGCAAAACATTTGCCTTTTATCGATTGGTTAGCTGTGTTGGTTTATGGCATGATACTGCTGGTAAGCCTGGTATTGCTCCTTCGGTTTGCTTATCGCCTCTGGACGGTAAAACGCATCATCCGGAAGCAGGTATGTCAATCTTTTTATGAGGCCCGTATTGTATTATCAGTTGAAGACTGCCTGCCCCATTCGTTTTTGAAATATATTTTTTTAAACAGGGCGCAATTTGAACGGGGCGATATTGATACCGCTATTTTACAACATGAGCTGGCGCATGTGCGGCAAAAACATTCTTTGGATATCCTGCTTATTGAATTAATACAGATCATGTGCTGGTTTAATCCCTTTATCTGGTTTTATAAAAAATCCATTCAGTTGAATCATGAATTCCTCGCAGATCATGCAGTCGTTAAAAGAACCGGCAACACGCAGGGCTATCAACGGCTGTTGCTAAAAAATGTTTACGTAAACAATTCCATACCACTTGCAAGCAGCTTTTATTTTTTCACCACAAAAAAACGTTTACTTATGCTACAACTTCATCAATCAAAGTTTGCGGTTTTAAAAGGGCTGCTGCTGCTCCCTTTGCTGGGAGCGCTTATCGGCATTTTTTCAGAGAAAGTCTATTCGCAACAGGAAGTAAAACGGTTCAGCCCACCCAGGATTGTGAAGGACTTGTCCGAAAATGATATTCTTGAGTATAAAACAATTATGGCGCGTGATTACAGTAAGACCGCTAAGGGCTATAAGATGGATAAGGATGATTATAATCGCGCAAAATATTTGTATGATCATATGACTGCAGAAGACGCTAAAACTGTTGTTAATTTTAAAAAGGCAAAAATTTTTGTACGTCCAACCGTTATCAGGGATGCCCGGGTTGAACAGCCGGAGCACCCGGGAGCAACAGCAGAAGAAATGGTGGAATACAAAAAAGTTGAAAACAGCTTAAGAGTTCCCGGCAAACCAGGAAGCTATCGGGGAGCAGATTGGGCCGCCTCTGAACGGGCCGCCGATCTTTATTCCAATAAAATGACAGAAGAGCAACGGGCTACTGTGCGCAAAATGCCTCCTCCTCCGCCTCTGCCCGGCAGGGATCAATCAGCACCAGTGCCACCACCACCGGCAGCGCCCAAAAATGGAAAGCAGCTTGCCCCGCCCAGGATTGTAAGGGACAAAAAGAACCGTGCATTTACGCCACCGAAAATTATAAACGATGAAAGAACCAGGTTCACCCCGCCGAAGATTGTAAAAGATACGGCGAAGTGATGAACGCGATGAACCGATTGAGGAATTTAGTAATGGCAGGCAATTAATGGCTGCCATTTTTTTTACATTTATTTAACACTGGAAATACGATCCGCTTTATTGCAAAAAATAGCCTCAACCAATTGCAAAAAAAATGATAAAATCGATCCAAACGGATTACCTAGTAAACTTTTTGCAGTCTAATAATCGTCTGAGTTATATAGAGAAATGGGAATGATCCTATTTAACCCAAATCTTTATTTTAGCAAAGGAGCCATAGGAGTCCAGCATACAGCAATGCAATGATTATTTTGGCGATTCCGGTAGCTATCTGATAAATTAAAAACAAAAAAATCAAACAGATGAAACAAAACAAATCCTATCTGAAACTATTAATTTTAGCGGTAACCGTAACTATTGCAGGTACTGCCATGGCGCAGGTAGACCTGGGTATTAAAGCCGGTTTGAATCTTTCCAGTTTGCATATCCAGGATCAGAACGGAAACCGGATCACCGGCGCCCAACTGACACCCGGGGCCAACTTGGGCCTTACTTTTGATATTCCTGTGGGCTATGAGTTTTTTATACAGCCAGCAGCCTTGTTTAGCATGAAAGGCGCTAAAATGACTTACGATGCCAACGATTATATGTGGCAGGACGGCAGTACTTCTCAAAATGGGGACTACACCCGTATCAATACATATAACGTGGAAGTTCCGATCAATTTCCTTTATAAGCCGCAGGCAGGTAGTGGCCACTTCATGATCGGTGTAGGCCCTTATTTTGCCTATGCCGCCGGAGGTAATTATAGAAGTGTACTTAACGGAAATACAACAACCGGTAAAATGGAATTCATTAATGACTACGCTAAAGAAGATGGAAATAATAACACATTAGTGTTGGGAAAACCTTTTGATGTGGGTGGTAATATCCTGATCGGCTATGAATTTTATAACCGCGTTTCGGTGCAATTGAACGGGCAAACCAGTTTTTCCAACCTGGAGCCGAAAGATCATGGCAACCGGAATGGGGCCGTGCTCCGGAACGGAGGCCTGGGGATTTCAGTGGGATACCGGTTTTAAGAGTGAATAGTCAATAGTTAGAAGTGAAGGGACGTTTTCCTGATCACTATCATCAAAAAATAATAAAAGCCGCTTTCTGTTCAGGAAGGCGGCTTTTTTTATTTAAACGTATAAGATGGGGCCCGGAGCATGACAGTGCATGACAGTTAGCTTTTTTTTATTGAATATTTTTGATCGGTAACAGATTGCTTAATGATATTGAATAAATAGAGTTCATGAATGCATTATTAGGGGTTATTTTCCATTTTATTGGCGGTTTTGCTTCCGGAAGTTTTTACATTCCCTATAAGAAAGTAAAGGGGTGGTCCTGGGAATCTTACTGGCTGGTGGGCGGCATTTTTTCGTGGTTAATTGTTCCACCACTGGCGGCATGGTTGACCATTCCCAATTTTTGGGAGATCATTAAAACGAGCGGAGCCGGTACGCTGGGCTATGCTTATTTATTTGGTTTATTGTGGGGGATCGGCGGACTTACCTATGGATTAGGCGTTCGCTATCTGGGGGTATCATTGGGCAGCAGCATTATCCTCGGACTTTGCATGGTTTTTGGCGCATTGATACCAGCGTTGTATTACCAGGTAAATCCTGCGGAAGGAAAAGATACCATCGGTATGTTGTTTGGTACCGGCTGGGGCAAGGTCATCATGCTGGGTTTATTGGTTTGTATTATTGGTATTATCATTTCCGGCAGGGCCGGCGTGCGCAAAGAAAAAGAACTGGCGGGCCAGGAACATGATCATTTATCAGGAAAAGATGAATATAAGTTTGGATTGGGATTGCTGGTAGCCATTATTTCCGGCGTATTAAGCGCCTGTTTTAATTTTGGGATTGAAGCGGGAAAGCCGATGGCCGATACGGCAAACGCCTTATGGAAAGCTGCACACCCGGGGCAGGGAGAGTTTCTCTTCCAGAATAATGTGTCGTATGTTGTGATCCTTTGGGGCGGACTGACGACTAACCTGATCTGGTGCTTGATCTTAAATGCGCGCAACAAAACCTTTGGCGATTATACCAATGCAAAAACACCCCGGTTATCCAATATTATTTTTTGTGCCCTAGCGGGAACCACTTGGTTCTTACAGTTCTTCTTTTATGGCATGGGAGAAAGCAAGCTGGGGAATGGTCCCAGTTCCTGGATTCTGCATATGGCGTTTATTATTCTTATTGCCAATGTATGGGGATTAGTGTTAAAAGAATGGAAAGGTGTTAGCAAGAAAACACTGACCACCGTGGTGTTAGGGATCATCATAATATTAGTGTCCGTATTGCTGGTGGGATACGGCAATTCATTAAGATAGTTCATTAAAATAATTAAGAATAAAGAAATATGAGTGCTCAAGCAAAAACGTTTCAATACGTAAGTTATTTGTGGGATGATGCTAAAGCTGCTGAACTGGCAGGAGATGAAGTGGCATTACTGATCTACCGTTCCAACTTATTGGGAGCCGACCTGCGGCTGACCAATTATGGCGGCGGCAATACTTCCTGTAAAGTAATGGCTAAGGATCCGCTGACCAATGAAGAAAAAGAGATCATGTACGTAAAAGGCAGTGGAGGAGACCTGGGTACCCTGAAAAAGAGTGGCCTTGCAGCTTTATATGTAGACCGCCTGCGCAGCCTGAAAGCGATTTATCGCGGAATCGAACATGAAGATGAAATGGTAGAACTGTTCAATCATTGTATTTATGACCTGAACTCAAAAGCGCCTTCTATCGACACCCCGTTGCACGGATTTCTCCCTTTTAAACATATAGACCATTTGCATCCAGATGCGGCCATCGCAATAGCGGCGGCAAAAGATGGTAAAAAAATTACCGAAGAACTTTTTGGAGGAACGATCGGTTGGGTACCCTGGCAGAAACCGGGATTTGACCTGGGCCTGCAGCTAAAGCAATGCCTGGATGAAAACCCGGGAATCCGCGGTATTATGCTGGGTTCGCACGGATTATTTACCTGGGGCGATACGGCCTATGACAGCTATATCAATACGCTGGAGGTGATTGAAAAATGCGCGGCGTATATTGAAGAACATACCGGCAAGAACGGCCCTGTTTTCGGTGGCGAAAAAGTAAAGGCCCTCCCGGCAGCAGCGCGGCAGCAAAGAGCCGCAGCCCTGGCCCCGGTATTAAGAGGGTTCTGTTCTTCGAATATAAAGATGGTAGGTCATTTTACCGATAATGAAAAAGTATTAGAATTTATTGATTCAAATGACCTGGACCGTTTGGCGCCATTGGGTACTTCCTGTCCGGATCACTTTTTGCGTACCAAGATCAGCCCGCTGGTATTAAATCTGTCTACAGACGAGAACCTGGAGGACGTAAAAGTGGTAAAAGAAAAGATAGCGCCGCTGTTTGAAGCGTACCGGAAAATGTATGCAGAGTATTATGATACCTGCAAACATCCCAACAGTCCGGCTATGCGTGATCCGAACCCGGTTGTGATCATTTATCCCGGTGTGGGGATGTTTACCTTTTCAAAGGATAAACAGACCGCCAGAGTTGCGGCGGAATTTTACACCAATGCCATCAACGTGATGCGTGGCGCGGAAGCTATTTCATCCTACACTTCACTGCCCCGGCAGGAAGCGTTCAATATTGAATACTGGTTGCTGGAAGAGGCAAAGCTGCAACGGATGCCCAAACCCAAGCCGTTGAGCGGCCGTGTAGCGCTGATTACCGGAAGCGGTGGCGGCATCGGCAAAGCCATTGCCAAAAAATTTGCCCGCGAAGGCGCCTGCGTGATCATTAACGATATTAACCAGGAGCGTATTGATGAAACAACAGCCGAATTTCAAAAGGAATTTGGTAAGGATGCAGCGGCCCCGGTTGTATTGGACGTAACCAATGAGGAGTCTATAAAAGTGGCCATAGATAAAGCAGTACTGTCTTTTGGCGGGCTGGATATCATTGTGAACAATGCGGGGATCAGTATTTCAAAGTCGATCACAGATCACTCCATTGAAGAGTGGGACCGGTTGTATGATATTTTGGTGAAAGGACAGTTCATGGTCTCCAAACAAGGCGTAGCGGTGATGCGGAAACAGGAAATGGGAGGCGATATTATTAACATCGTGTCTAAAAACTCTGTCGTTTCAGGCCCCAATAATGCGGGCTACGGTTCCGCAAAAGCGGCACAGGCCCACCTTTCGCGCCTGCTGGCAGCGGAGCTGGGCGGGGATAAGATCCGCGTGAACAGCGTGAACCCGGATGCGGTGATTGCCAATTCCAATATCTGGGCAGGCGGCTGGGCCGAAGGACGTGCAAAGGCTTACGGCATTACCGTGGAGGAATTGCCGGCTTATTATGCCAAACGCACCCTGATGAATGAAATGATCCTTCCGGAAGATATTGCCGATGCCTGTTTTGTATTTGTAAGCGGCTTGCTAAACAAATCCACCGGAAATGTGCTCAATGTAGATGGAGGAGTGGCTGCGGCTTTTTTAAGATAAGAATGTCTTCATATAACAAGCAATACAAGAGTTGATGATTTTCTAATCGGTCAACTCGTTTTTTTAAATTGCGCAAAACTGGTTTTAGTATATTTATCAAAACCTTTTTAATCACTCGTTGCTAAAATAATTTTATGCTACTGACAAAATCACAAATAGATCAACATAATGACGCCTTGCTGCAACAGCATCAGCGGGGACTGGAATATGTATCCGGCAACGTTCCGGATGCTGCTGCTATTATAAATAAACTGGCCGCTTTCCAGGTAGCGATCCCTTCCTGGGCCCTGGGAAACGGCGGCACGCGCTTTGGCCGCTTTGCCGGAAAAGGAGAGCCGTCCACGCTGGAGCAAAAACTGGAGGATGTAGGCTTATTACATCAGCTTAACCGGTCCAGCGGAGCCATCTCCCTGCATATTCCCTGGGATATTCCAAAAAATGTGAGTGCCTTAAAGCAACTGGCGACACAGTTGGATCTGAAATTTGATGCGATGAATTCCAATACCTTCCAGGATCAGCCGGATCAGCAACACAGTTACAAATACGGCTCGCTGCAGCATGTTGATAAAGCGGTGCGTCAGCAGGCGATCGATCACAACATCGAAGTAATTAAATATGGGCAGGAACTGGGATCACAATCGCTGACCGTTTGGTTGGCCGACGGATCCTGTTTCCCCGGGCAATTGAATTTCCGCGGTGCTTTTAATAATACGCTGGAAAGCCTGGGCGAGATCTACAACGCCTTACCTGACGACTGGAAAGTATTTGTGGAGTATAAGGCTTTTGAACCTAATTTTTATTCAACTACGGTTGGCGACTGGGGACAGTCTTATTTATATGCAAGTAAACTGGGCGCGAAAGCCTATACCCTGGTAGACCTGGGGCATCATCTGCCCAATGCCAATATTGAGCAGATCGTGGCGCTGTTATTGAACGAGAAAAAACTCGGGGGCTTTCATTTTAACGACAGCAAATACGGTGATGATGATCTTACGGTAGGAAGTATCAAACCCTATCAGTTGTTTCTTATTTTTAAAGAACTGGTGGAAGGGATGGATGCCCGCGGAATGGATCATACAAAAGACCTGGGCTGGATGATTGATGCCAGTCATAACGTTAAGGATTCCCTGGAAGATTTATTACAAAGTGTAGAGGCAATTAATATTGCCTATGCACAGGCCTTATTGGTAGATAACACGAAACTGTTGGCCGCGCAGCAAAATAATGATGTGGCGCAGGCCCAGGAAATTTTGCAGGACGCCTATCGTACTGATGTGCGTCCACTGGTTGCCGAGGCAAGGCTGAAAGCCGGGGCAGCACTGGATCCTATAGGATTGTTCCGCCAGTTAAAAGTGCGCGACCAGTTGGTAAAAGAGCGTGGTGCAAACACAGTTGCAACCGGATTGTAGTTTTGTCCTGTTTTACATTTACTATTCGATATTTTAAATTTCATCTTCCGTGTCTGCAATTCCCGGGATAGCTGTTTTTGATATAGGGAAAACCAATAAAAAGTTTTTCTTCTTCGATGAGGATTACCAGATCGTGGAAGAGACCTCTCAGGCTTTTGACGAAACGGTTGATGAGGACGGTTTTCCCTGTGATGATATCCGCCGGCTGACCGAATGGATGAAAGATACGCTGGATGTCAAATTAAAAGATCCTCGATTCCTGGTAAAGGCGATCAATTTCTCTACCTACGGTGCCAGTTTTGTTCATTTAAATGGATCCGGCGCAGTTCTTACTCCTTTATACAACTATTTGAAACCTTTTCCAAAAGAACTGGCAGCCAATTTTTATCCGAAGTATGGAGGGGCAGAATTGTTTGCGACAGAGACGGCTTCACCGGTTTTGGGTAACCTGAATTCGGGGTTGCAGCTCTACCGGATAAAGGAACAACAGCCGGAGTTATTTGACCAGATAAAGACCTCACTGCATCTGCCGCAGTACATGGGCTATTTGGTTCATGGCGAATTGTTTTCGGATATTACGAGTATTGGCTGTCATACGGCGCTTTGGAATTTTAATAATAACCACTATCACCGCTGGGTGGCAGCAGAAGGCATTGGCCGGAAGCTGGCTCCGGTTTTCTCGTCAAAAGATACGATTACCGCAACCGTTAATGGCGTACAATTGAGGTGTGGCGTGGGTTTGCACGATAGTTCCGCTGCGTTCATCCCTTATATGCAGGTGATCAAAGAATCCTTTATTTTATTGTCGACCGGTACCTGGTGCATTTCCATGAACCCGTTTAACCGGCATTCCCTAACGGCGAGGGAATTGGCACAGGACTGTTTGGCTTATCTTACTTATAACGGAAGCGCTGTAAAGTCGTCAAGATTGTTTTCGGGGAACGAGCATGAGCAGGAGGTGAAAAAGCTGGCGGAACATTTTAATGTTGCGCCCCGCTATTTTCATAGTATCCCATATGACCCGCAGTTGGTGGATGGCAACCCGGATGATGCGATCGTTGAGGTTTTTCAGTTTTCAGGATCGGGGACGGCTGAAAAAGCTTACCATGATCTAATGCTGCACCTGATTAAAAAACAAAAACGATCCACACAATTGGTGTTGGAGGATGCCCCGGTAAAACAGCTATATGTGGATGGAGGCTTTGCGCGTAATGCTATCTTTATGAACCTGCTGGCGAAAGCCTTCCCGCAACTGGAAGTGTACGCAGCTTCTGTGTCTCAGGCCACTGCTGTGGGAGCGGCACTTGCTATTCATTCCTCCTGGAATGCGAAAGATAAGATCGATCATTTGGTGGAAGTGAAACGGTACCGGGCTGGGGCTTGATACTGGATTCTGGATACGCGTTGCATCGAGTATCCAGTGACTAGCAACCAGCATCCGTTATCAATGGGGCAACCGTTCCCTTAACAGTCCGTACACCCAGGTTCCGGCAATAGCGCTTAGTAAAGTAACGCTTACAACAGTAGCCCCGGTGCCGATCTGGGCAAATAAGGGGCCGGGGCAGGCGCCGGTTAGGGCCCATCCCGCACCAAAGATCAGACCGCCGATGATCTGTCCCTTATCGAATTTTTTAGAAGGTATTTTGATGGGCTCGCCAGAGAGGGTTTTAATATTAAAACGTTTAATCAGCGCTACCGATATAGCTCCGACCAGCACGGCACTGCCGATGACGCCATACATATGGAACGATTGCAAACGAAACATTTCCTGGATGCGAAACCAACTGATCACCTCTGCCTTGGTCAGTACGATGCCAAAAATAATACCTGCCACCAGGAATTTAATATTGGCACCCCATTGCACCGATGTTTCGGGACTATCTGATTCGATAAATTCATCTTGTGTATCTGTTGTATGCTTCATTTTTTCTTTGATTATTGTGTTTTGTTTTCGAACGGTATGCTACGCGCTGTGGAAAGCTACAGCGGCACTGAAGCACAGCTATTTTTCAGTGTCTCTGTGCTTCAGTGGCAAGGGCTATAACGAAAGCACCCAGGGTAACACAAGATTGGCCACCACAAAGCCTCCGGCCATGAAACAGATCGTAGCTATTAAAGAGGGGATCTGAAGGTTAGAAAGGCCCATGATGGAATGCCCGCTGGTACAGCCACCGGCGTACCGGGTACCAAAGCCCACCAGAAACCCTCCAACAACCGTTAGGATGAATCCCCGGGGAGTGAGCAGTGCCGGCCAATTGATAAGGTCTTTGGGGACAAGACTGCTATAATCGTGTACGCCATATTTAGCCAGGTCGGTAGCCAACTGTGGCGCTACTTTTACCGGTTCCGGCCCGGTAAGGAAATGTGCTGTCAACGCACCACCAGCCAGGACCCCGAGCACAAAAAACAGGTTCCATATTTCTTTCTTCCAGTTGTACCTGAAAAAAGAAATATTGGAAGGAACACATGCGGCACAGATATGTCTTAAGGACGAGCTGATGCCCAACGCTTTGTTGTCCAGGAGCAGGAGCGCAGGCACCATAAGCCCTATGAGCGGCCCGGCTATATACCAGGGCCAGGGTTGTTGTAAAAGAGCGGTCATTATAATTGTTTGAGCTACTAAGCTATTAAATTATTTTCTGATGCATTCAATAAATAATTCATTGCCGGTGCGCTGCGGGATACTATTATAACAGACCTCCAAATGCTGTATTTTAAAACCAGGTTGAAACAATTGCCGGTATTCCTGCGCTGTTCCGCCAAAGGGTGGCCCGGGATTGGGGAATTCATTCGCAAATAACAATCCTGCCAGGATCCCCCCGGGATTTAAAAGGGCATGCATCTTTTCTACATACTTTTTTCTTAGCGACGGATCCAATGCGCAGAAGAATGTTTGCTCCAGGATGATCTCATAATGTCCGTTATGTTCAAAAAAATCAGCGCATACGCAATTGATCGTGTTGGTAAACTTTACGGCAAGACGCTCTACGGCAACAGGGGAAATGTCTACCAGCGTAATATGGTGAAACCCCAGTTCCAGAAGCATTTCCGCTTCGTAGGCATTTCCACAGCCGGGAATAAGGATAGCTGCGTCCCTGTTCCGGGTTTCCATGTATGCCCTGATCGCAGGGGCCGCATACCCAATATCCCAGCGGGTTTCATTGTTTTGCCAGCGACTATCCCAGTATTCTTTGTTAAGTGCAGGTGCGGAAGTGCTCATGTTTCAGCTATTTTGATAAACAAGATAGCAACAAAAAATAAAATACTATGCGGGTAGCAGGGAACATTTATCGGGCTGATGCTGATAGTAAACTAGCTTTTCCCCACGGCTATCCAGAAGGTATCGGCGTGTGTATCGGCGGGTGTGTTTGCATGTAATTGTTGCAAGGTGTCGCCAATGCCGGCCAGTTGTGTTGCTGTTAATGTTTCTTCCAGGTGGGGGAAAAGAACGCGTTCTTCAAAGCGGATGTGCGCGTCTGTAAGATCGGCTAATGATAACAGTGCGGGGGCGTCTGCGTCCCCTTCTGTAATTTCCCGGATGCGCCCGGCTATTTCCCGGTGCTCATTGATCGCCCTTTGGCACAAGGGGTCGGCACTGGCAACAAAAAGGATGGTTTCCTCCTCCTGGAAATGAGGCTGCAAATGCGTTTCATAAAAATAACGGATGTACGCTAGAATCCGCTCAGCGGCAATATTCAATGCGATCCCCTGCCGTATCTTCCAGCAAAATAACAGTCCGTGATGATGGTCGCGCGATAGCGCTACCAGGTGGATATTTCTTTTCATATTTTTTATACGCTCACAGATTGCGCAGATTTACACAGATTTTGGAAACTTTCTGAGACAATCCGTGAAATTTCCTGTAAGCAAATTTTTCAGTGGCTTACGGAAATGATATCAACTCTTTTTGGTCTCACCGATACCATATATTTTAAAAAAACTTCTGCGATAATCCGTGAACCCTTTGTTGCTTTGAAAGCGATCGCTGCGAGAAATTTTTAAATCTTCTTCAGGAAAGTGATGCTTCTATTGTGATCGCTTTTGGAAAAAGAATGTTGTTTTCCAGGTGAATATGCAGGTGGAGGTCTTCCTGGAACTCCTTCAATGCCTGGTAGGCCGCCTTATAGGTATTGCAGCCATCATCCGGAACGGTATAACGATTTGTGAGCGATTCTATGGTACCAAAACGATCTCCTTCTATGCTATGCTCCTGCAGCATGGCGTGGATCGGATGCTCGACCGAGTCGAAAGGGCCCGAAGGTTTCCTGGTTCCGGATAATTGTGCAGTCACCAGTTTTTTTATGAAAGGAAATAACATTAATTCTTCCTTCTTCATATGCATCGTCAACTCCCCGGCGCATTCATAAAAGAGTTCCTTTACGCCCAATAGTTCCGGGTGTTTTGCGCCGTGCACATTCGCTATCTTATGGAGCAGGCCCTGTAGTACCGGTATTTGGGCGGATACATACCGGTGATGTTTTTTTTCGATATAATCGGCCAGGAGGTCCACCGGCCAGGCATTGTAGTCCAGGGAAGCTTTGACGCTATTGTCGATTTCATTTAATGCGGTTAACACTTTATTGATGTCGACGGCCGCAACGGTGCAGGCCTCCTCCAGGCTGCGATCGCCGTTACAACAAAAGTCCAGTCCAAACTTTTCAAATACACTTCCGCTGCGCAGATCTTCGGCAACAATTTTTCCGATGTTATCTTCTTTTGAAATATTCATGATTTTGATTTTATTTTTTACAAATGAGCAGGTTCGCGTTCATATGCCTGTTGTATTTTTTAAAGACAGCGCGCATTTGCATGACCCGGTGCAGATTCCGTGATGTGATCCTCCTCCGTTATATTCAGGGTTGCTGTCAGTGTCTGCGTAAGCTTTCTTCTTCCGGAGCGCAATACTCTTTTTCCCATCTTTGCCAGTCCCCGGTGCCCGGAAACTTTAGAAATATTGTTTGTATTCATATCAGGAATGTATTTGTTTGAATAATGAAATTCCAAAGGCCGAAAGGCTGATCACTTTTATGACTTCCGCGGCGACAAAATAAAAATGGAGGTTAGAAGAGGGCGCGGGGATGTCCTGTAGCAGCAGGTTGGCCCGTGCATCCAACGCCGGCAGGAGCCAGATGGTTTGCAGTAAAAGAATGATAAAGGGCAAAACAAAAAGCAGATGGCTCCTGCTCCCTACCGCAGCACCGTCTACTATCAAATGCAACCCGATGGCGATGGCAAATACCCATTCTGCTTTATTCAGCGCGCCAAATACGAGCTTGCCGATGCCTAATCCTACGGGCACCGTTACACCCGGGGCTTTGAACTTTAGCCAGGCTTCCATAAAGCTGATGGCACATACAAACCCGACCCAGAGAAAGACCAGTATAACGATAAGCGGATATTTGACAGTGATCATTGTAATATACTGTTACTTTTAAAAAAGATGAGGAACCTACACCAGCGGCGTAGTGGCGCTGCCGCGGTAATATTCTATTTTTGACAGGAACATGGCGGCCATTTTATTACTGCGCCATTTGGCTTCGTCTGCTATATCCCCGCTAAAGAACTCATCGATAGTTTCGTGCCATAGCCGTAGCCAAATGGTAAAATGCTCCTGATCTATGGGAAGCCGGGCGTGCGGTGGAAAAGGGCTGCCGAAATAAGTGTGTGTTTCCAGCAATACCGTTTGCCAGAACCGGTACATTTTTTCCAGGTGCTCCGGCCAACGGTCTTTAATAACCCCATCAAAAATGGGACCTATCAATTCGTTGACTCTTACTTTTGCGTAAAAATTATCTACCAACTGGCGGATATCTTCTATTGTGGTAATGTCTTTTTTCTCTTTCATAATTAAAGGGATCAGGTCATTGAAAAATACCTTGCCAGGTAAAACAGCGCCCAGCCGGTAAAGCTGATGATGAGGATCCAGACCCAGGAGGGAATGCTTTGCGGGGTTTCACTGCCTTCTATTAAAAAGGATTTCTGATCGCCCTTGCCATAAGCATTTACCATTAAGGGAATGATCCCATCAACAATGGCATTTTCTCTAATGCCCTCAACAGCAATAGCGGGGCCATTGCGAACGATGAAGGGGATCTTCCGGATGCCTTCTTTCCCCGTGGGGTCCTTGCTTACAATTTTTAATACATGCTCGCCATCGGTCAGTTTGCGGGTGTCCAGCTCAAAACTTACGGGCGTTGCTACGGCTGCTATGGGCTGCAGTTCCTCATCAATAAAAATGTAAACCGTACTTTTTTCTTGCATCTTATGGATTATTTAAAATGGATCTTTTAATATGGTTGCCGGATTGCTCACCGGGGCGGATCAGCCATTTTATGGAAAGGAACAGCGTAGCCAGTACTATGACAACGGCTGTCCATACAATCAGGTAATCCCACCGGCTATTGGGGCCGGCGCCATGCGTGATCCCTTTCAGCACCCGGGGCTGATTGCGCTCGCATACCGCACAGGCAATAGCAGCCATGTGCAGCAAGAGGAGCAGGAGTAAGGATGTTATTTTTCTTTTCATTGTTGTGGTACTTTGGATTTTACCAGGTCTATAATTTTTTTTATTTCTTCGGGGGTTACTTTTTTAGCATTGTTTCCCCAACTGGTGCGCTCATGGTTTATGATGGCGGCTACTTCGTTCTCTGTAAAGTTCATATTCTTTCCTACAGAGGGCATAACGCCATAACCCGGCAGTCCGTCATAGCCGTTCATAATGATGCCTACATATTTCTCCAGGTCATCACCCAATACCGTCTGGCTGCCTTTAAGTGGTGGAAAGGCTCCGGGAAGTCCTTCTCCGTTTTCCTGGTGGCAAGCCTGGCAATTAGCGGCAAACAAGGCTTTCCCATCCAGCTCCGGCGCAGCAGCGGCACCGCCCGCAGCAGCTTTTTTTTCTGATTTATATAAGAACGCGGGAGCGACACTACCCTCAGGAAGCGGTGTTTGTTTTAAAGACTGTAAATAGGCAATGAGGTAAAGCGCATCTTTGGTTGCTATGATTTTTCCATCAATTCCTTTGGTGAAAGCTGCGGGTACATTCACTACCACCTCATTTTTTGCCGGTTCTTTTTTGACCGTAAACAGCCAGGGGTAAGCGGGCATCACGGATTCTTTTACAACCGCCCTGGGATTATACAGGTGTACCAGATTCCAGTCCTTGCTGGGCTGGCGGTTACCCACATCGGTAAGGTCGGGGCCGGTACGTTCGGTGCCCATCAGGGTTGCCGTGTTGCGCCAGAAATCCGTACGGTGAATGGCAGCATAGTCTGCTGCCATGCTGGGCCGTTTTCCCCAAACTTTGTCCATATCCACATTCCGCACCTGTTGGGTATGACAGGCCACGCAGCCGTTTGATATAAAGAGTGCCTTTCCTTTTTTGGCGTCCGCACTCAGGGCAATCGCGTTGGGTAACGGTGCATTGTTTTGCTGATTGTTGATCGCCGGTATTACTGCAACCAGAATGGTCAGGCCTATAAAAAACAGGGCCGCGGTTCCAAAAAGTTTTTTATGATTATTAAAGAAATCCATTGTAACGATTGATGAAGATTAAGCGATTGGTTTCAAAATAGTGGGATTGTCCTTGTCGAGCTTATCAACAGCCGCTTCATTTACGTCCACTATATAATTCGGGGAAAGCATCTTATACATATTGTAGGCGAAGAACAGGTGCGATAACCACATCAGGCTGCCGCCGATCGCCCGCCACAGCCAATAAGGTGCCATCAGTACAACGCCGTCGATAAAAGGCTTCCCTTCCTTCCATAGCAATCCTTTTAAAGTACTGCCATACATCAAAGGAATCGTATAAAACAGCATCCCGATCAGCGCCATCCAGAAATGGGCCCCAATGGTTATTTGCGGTGCTTCCTTACCGGTAAGCCGGGGTATCACTGCATAGATAGCCGCCCACAGGAAAAAGCAAATAATGCCATACATGGTCAGGTGCGAGTGCGCTACGGTAAAATCGGTAAAGTGCCAGATCAGGTTGGTTTCACGAAAGGCTTCTGCCGTTCCCTGCATGGAACCGGTGAAATAAAATATGATGCCCACCAGGAAGAAAGGAAGGGTATAACTGTCCTTTATCTTATACATGGAGCCTTTAAACGTCATCAGGAAATTGGTAGTGCCCGCAATAACCGGTATTGCCATGCCTGCGCTGCCTACAATGGCAATGGTTTGCAGCCACCAGGGAATGGCGCTGAATACAAAATGGTGGGTACCGATCAGTGTATAAAATAAGATCTGCGTCCAGAAGGCGAGGATTCCCAGGCTGTAGGAATAGATGGGCTTATTCAGTTGTTGCGGCAGAAAATAATACACGATGCCCAATGTGAACAGCATAAACCACATACCTACCCCTTGGTGCATGTAGTAACCCTGCGCTATTGTTTCACCCAACCCGTTCTGCCAGTAAGGGATGTAGGCAACCAATGCAATAACAATGGTGAAAATAATGGAGGAAACAATGTACCAGTTGGAGATATAGATCTCTTTGGTGGTGCGCCGGGCGATCGTATTCAGGAAATTGATCAGCGTTGCTACCAGCCCTATCGCAAATAACAGCATCACCGGCCAGATGTATTCGCGGTATTCACCGCCGCCGTTATTAATACCCGCCATCAGGCAGATCGTGCCCAGTATTACGGAGGCATTGATCAGGTACAGGGTGTACCAGCCCCATTTCATGCTGGCTAACTTTGTGTTGCATACCCGCGGCACAATATAGTAGGCCAGTCCAATCATCCCCAGCGATGCCCAGCCCCAAAAAACCGAGTTAGTATGCACCGGCCGCAGCCTGCCGAAGCTCAGCCAACTGATATGATCCGCATCGGGAGCCACGAATTTAATACCAATATATTCGCCAACCGTGGTGCCAAACAATAACCAGAAAGTAGCACAGCCCAGGTACCAGAGCACCAGCTTTGATAATTCCGGATCAATATTGGGACGCTGCTGCGCTTTTTTCTTAACGGCCACTATCGGCAGCCCGGGCGCACCGTTTATTTGCAACAATCCTTTTTTGTCCTCGGCCAATTGATCACCGGAAAGTTCCTGGTGCGACAGCCGGTAATCCAAAGCTTTTTGTCTTTTGGTGAGCGCCGCCGCTTCGTCTTCCGGCAAATTGCTGAGGTAGTTTGCCAGTTGATCCGCTTTTTCTGTATTCAGTTTGTTTTGAAGCTGGGTGAACACTTTCTTTAACTTTACGATCAGCAACAGAACGGCCAGCAGGATGGGAACCAGCAGCAGTACAATGGTGATGATAATACCCGCCTGACTTAATAAAGGCCCGGGCGCGCCTCCCTGTTCCTGGGCCAATAGTTTCGACGATGGCAAAAGCATTCCTGCTAGCAACAGGCTTAACGCCGCTTTTTTTGAACGCCGGCCCCGCAATACCTTTTTTATTTGCGGACTATTCAAACTGCCGGCATGTTCCTTTAAAAAAGAAGGATTTTCTTTTTTTGTTTCCCGGAAATTGTTCCGGATCCTGCGCGCCTTCGACAGCAAAATCAATGCAACCAACAGCAGGAGGAATGCCAGAATGAACAGGAAGTACAGCGGGCCATACCCCGAATCGAATGAAAAAGAATAAGGGGTCATTGTTTGTGCCTGCAAAACCGTGGCGCCCGCAAAAAGGGCGCTGATAATAGCAATTGTTTTTTTTAAAATGCCTGAAATATACATATATGAGATATTAATACCTTTTTGTCCTTTATTTATCCAAAAAAACTATTTCCGCTTAAGGAAGGTTATATTTTTTTCCAGTTCCTCGCTAAACGTGCCTACTTTGGCTTTCTCCAAAAGGGTGATCAATTTTTTCCTGACTTCTTTATATTCATGATGAATAGGACAGGGACGCAGCTCTGAGCATTGCTTAAGCCCCAGTCCGCAACCGGAAAAGATCTTGTCTCCGTCTACCGCCTTTACGATATCTGCCAAAGAATGTTTTCTGCAGGAGTCATCGAGGTAAAATCCACCGGAAGGCCCTTTTTGTGATTGCACCAGGCCCTGTTTGCCAAGGTTTTGGAGGATCTTGGCCACGAAATATTCAGGAGAATCGATCCCCCTGGCAATATCTTTAATGCCTACTTTATCCCCATTTTCTGATTTATGGGCGATGAATAAAATAGCTCTTATCGCGTACTCACAAGTTTTTGAAAACATTTACTTCTTTTACGGCACAAAGATAAATGGGAATTTAATAAAAGACAAAAATATCTTTTATTTTATAAAAAGGAATGCACCGGATTCATGGTGGCTAATGAATAGCGCTAAGCTTCAGTTGTTTAATTAATAATGCGTTTTCCGATTGAATGCGGATGTTCCGGAGGGGCTCCCTTGGGAAGAAGATACTGGTCATTACCGTAAGCCCGTTATCTGCAAAAAGCTCTGCTGAGGCTACATCAACCGCCAATTTCAGGTTAACAGACCGGCTGGTGGAAAGACGGGGTGCCACATGTTTTCCGGCAAATACCTGGCTGAAATCCGTGGCGCCCGCATGGGTCCGGTCAATAAAATATCGGTTGGCTTTTTTATCAAACCCTATTTCCAGTTTATCGCCTTTGGTGTTGGATAATTCAATGGTGAAATCAACCGGAGGCAATCCTCCCAGGTCCAATTGGAAAGTGCCCTTAGCCACTTGCGCCAGGTCCAGGTTATTCTTAATCATTACGTTTGACAGTTGTTGGATGGGCTGGAGGGTTTTCTCAAATTCTTTTACCGGTAAAGAAGTTATGCGGTACTGATCCTTTATCTTTTTTATTGAGAGCTCCCTGGGCAGGGTCATGGCGCTGCGCCAGTTTTTGGTAGGAACGCTGTTGGCATATTGCCAGTTGCTCATCCAGCCTAAAAATATTTTCCGGTCGCTCGTACCAGACCAGGTAATGCCGGCATATTCATCGGGCCCATAATCCAGCCATTTAATGTGGGTGTCGTCGGGGGTAAAGTGGTGCCCGTCAAAGCTACCGGTGAAGTACTGCGTAGCGGAGCCCCCGTTCGGCCCGCCCGGGTTAAGGTTTACGATCAATACCCATACTTCCTCCCCATTATCTTTCAATGGGAAAAGATCGGGGCATTCCCAAACCCCGCCATGCGCGCCAAGATTTTTGCCAAACCGGCTTTCTTCTTTCCAATGCTTCAGATCCGGCGAAGCATAAAAAGTGATATGATCCAATGTGGCCAATGTCAGGATCCATTTTTTACCGGGTTGGTACCAAAATACTTTGGGGTCGCGGTAATCGCGGATACCTGGGTTTAGCAGTATCGGGTTGTCCTTATATTTGGTCCAAGAGCTCCCTGCATCCAAACTATAAGCAATGCTTTGATTCTGGAATTTATCGGAGCCGGTTTTTTCAAGCGCTGTATTGTGATTGGTATAAATAGCTACCATCGCGTTTTTCCCGAACCCTGCAGTATTAGCGCTATCCACAACGGCGCTGCCGGAAAAAATAGTGCCCAATGAATCGGGGTATAGTGCAATGGGAAGTTCCTTCCACCGCACCAGGTCTTTGCTCACTGCATGGCCCCAGTGCATTGGCCCCCACACGGTACTATCCGGATTATGCTGGAAAAACAGGTGGTAGCTGCCGTTGAAATATACCATCCCGTTAGGGTCATTCATCCACCCCTTGTGCGGGGTGAAATGAAACTGAGGGCGGTACGCTTCCGTGTGGGCAGGCAATTCCTGCGCATTTGGCAGCAAAGGCAGGAATAGCAATGCTGCAATAACAGGCCTCAGACTTTTAAAGAAAGCGCGCTTGTTCATAACGCTGATAAATTTGCGCAAAACAGGGTTGAAAAAAAGCGATCGTTTTACAAAAACTAAGATAAAATAAAATTACAACAGACTTCAGCCTTGCCTCAATTAGTTTTTTGGGCCATGGCTATTCACTTCAGGAAAAAATTACACAGGTTGTACAATAAAAGGCTGCAAAACAGGAAAAAGCGGGTGGTTGATATTTGGCATGATTCTTTTGCCTGTAATAATAGATTTTCTTCCGGAGCTTTTTGTAAGTCAATTTTTAACCAATAAATCATTTAGCATGAGAAATTTATTATGGCTGATAGCCGTTATATGCATCATTGTATGGGTTTTAGGATTGATTGGGATTGGAGGAGGCATGGGGCTGGGCCACTTAATACATATACTGCTGGTGCTGGCAATTATTATTGTATTGTACAATATCATTTCCGGGCGTAAGCCGGTTGATTAGTTACCTGCTGCCCTTTAGCTGTTCAGCTATTGAAAAGCGCTTAAAAAAATCAATAGACTGCCTTTTTAATCCGGGAACCAGTAAAATTCAGTTTTTCTACAAAAGTTCTTTTTACTTTGTGCAAAACAATACTTTATGAACGGTTATTTCAAAACCGTCCTTTTTATCGTTTTGCTGATTCCCCTGGCTTCGCAGGCCCAGGACGCGAAAACACTGGGGTATTACCTGGAAACTGCAACGGTCAATAGCCCGGTGTTGCATGATTACCAAAACCAGCGGGATGCGGTGCGTATTGATAGTTTAAAGTTCCGGGCAGATTATGGAGTGAAGGTAAACGGGCAGGGTGATGCGCTATATGCGCCGGTATTCAGAGGCTGGGGATATGATGCCGCCATCTCTAACGGGCAAAGCGTTGATTTGCTGATCCGCGCCAGTCGCGATTTTTTAAGCCGGAAAAACAAGGACACCCGGTTGGCCGGTTATTCGCTCAGCATTGACCAACTGCAAAACCAAAGTAGCATTACCCGGCTCACCCTGGAGCGCGCCATTACCGAGCAATATATTATTACTTATGGCAGCCAACGGCAATACGAAGTGGTGGAGG
This sequence comes from Niabella soli DSM 19437, assembly GCF_000243115.2. Taxonomy (NCBI): domain Bacteria; kingdom Pseudomonadati; phylum Bacteroidota; class Chitinophagia; order Chitinophagales; family Chitinophagaceae; genus Niabella; species Niabella soli. The sequence continues at coordinate 4,598,902 of NZ_CP007035.1, forward strand.
AAGTGCTTCGCTTATTGAACGAAGAAGATATTATTTTAAAGAAGCTGACGCAAAACGCCGTATTTAAACAAACAGACTATTTAAGCTTTAAAGTAACCCTGCAGCAAAATCTGCTTTCCCTGCAACAGCACAAAACGGACTGGCGTAATGATTATGCTGTATTAAATTATTTGTCGGGGGTGGTAGATACTTCATTGCAAAAACTGGCGCCCCCGGATATACCGGACACCGTACCGCAGGGTTTTGAAGAGAGCATTTACGCCGAAAGCTATCGCACGGACAGTCTTAAACTGGACAATGAGGCGCGGGTCATTCATTATGATTACCGGCCCAAAATTTCCGCTTTTGCCGACGGGGGCTATTCCTCTTCACTGACTACTACGCCGTATAAAAATTTTGGAACCAGCGCCGGTGTTGCCGTTACGCTGCCTATTTACGATGGGCATAAACGTAATCTGTCCTTACGGCAAAACCAACTCTCCATGGAGACCCGTGCTACTTACAATGCGTTTGCAAAAAAGCAGTACCAGCAGCAATTGCAGCAACTGACCGCCCAGATCCAACAATACCGCCAGTTGACCGTTACGGCTACGGAACAAATGAAGTATGCGCAAACGCTTATAGAGGCCAATATGAAGCAACTGCCCACGGGCGATGTACGGGTGGCCGATTTTATTTTGTCGATCAGCAATTATATCAACCTTAAGTCTGGCCTGGTGCAATATGAAACCACTTTGTATAATCTCTATAATCATCTTCATCATTTAATTCTTCAATGAAATGAATTCTTGCCGCTATACGTTCTTTCTTTGTTTGCTTTTGCTGGCACTGGCTGCCTGTCATAATAAGACGGAAGAGCCGGCGGAGGACGCTGCCGTTCGGGATCTTCATATACCGGTAACGGTGGCCCATCCCACCGATACGGTGCATCTTACAGACGCCATTACTTTAAATGCCATTTCCACCTACCTGTTACGGTCCGATGTAAAAGCGAATACCACTGGTTATGTAACAAAAGTGCGCGTCAAACTTTCAGACTTTGTACACCGGGGACAGGCGCTTTTTGGGCTGGAAACAAAAGAAGCACGGGCATTAGGCAATACGATCAATCACCTGGATCCTTCTTTCCGGTTTTCAGGAACTACAACAGTGGTAAGCCCCGCAACGGGATATATTGCCATGCTTAATCACCAGGCGGGCGACTATGTGCAGGATGGCGAGGTGCTGGCAACTGTTACTGATGCCGGTAGTTTTGGGTTTGTAATGAATGTACCTTACGAATACAACCAGTTGGTGCATACCGGCGGTAGTTTCCTGGTCAATCTTCCCGACGGGCGTATGCTTAACGGGCAGGTTGCTAAAATTATGCCTTCGGTTGATTCGCTGACCCAAACACAAAAAGTGCTGATAAAAGTAAAGGAGGGGGGAGGTATTCCGGAAAACCTGATTGCCACGGTAAAGCTGGAACGTAAAAAAGCGGCCGGTATGTATGTGCCCAAACCGGCTGTGCTGACGGATGATGCGCAAACGGCATTTTGGGTAATGAAACTGATCAATGATTCTACCGCGGTAAAAACCGATATTAAAAAAGGAACAGAAAATGATAAATGGGTAGAAGTGCTTTCTGGTGGCATTACGCCGGAGGACCGTATCATTACGGTAGGCAATTATGGAATGGGTGATACCGCAACGATAAAGATCCAAAAAACGGAGCGCTAATGAAACAGTCCTTCTTCCTGAAATATAAGAATCCGCTTATTATTATCGTATTGCTGGTATTAATAGGCGGCGTCTTTTCCTATACCAGGATCAAATCGGCCCTGTTTCCCCAGATAACGTTTCCCAAGATCAAGGTGATCGCCGATGCCGGTCAGCAGCCCATCGACCAGATGACCGTAGCCATTACGCGCCCGCTGGAAACAGCCATTAAGCAGGTGCCGGGGCTGGAGATCATCAAAAGTACCACCAGTCGCGGAAGCTGTGAGATCTCCGCCTTTATGTCCTGGAGCTCGGATATTGATCTGAGCCAGCAACAGGTGCAGGCCCGTATCAGCCAGATACGCAACCAACTGCCGGCGGATGTGAATATTACGGTGGAAAAGATGAACCCCTCTATTTTACCCGTAATGGGGTATGCGCTTACCGCACGATCTATGACGGCTCTTGAATTAAAACAACTGGCGCTTTATACCATCCGGCCTTTTCTTTCGCAGGTGCCGGGGGTGAGTGATATTCGCGTTATTGGTGGCCAGGACAAGGAGTACTGGGTGGTATTGAATCCGGAAATGATGACCCGCCTGAGCCTGACGCCCTCGTTGATCGCACAAAAATTAAGCGAAACCAATTTTATAAAATCAAACGGCTATTCGTCGGATTACCGCTATCTCTATCTTACCGTTACGGATGCGCAATTGTACAATATTGAACAACTCAAAAATATTGTGATCCGGAGCGATGGCAACCGGGTGGTGTATTTTAAGGATATCGCGCAGATCAACCTGCATCCTGCCAAGCAATACATTAAGGTAAACGCGAATGGGACCGAAAGTATCCTGGTTGCGGTGGTGGAGCAACCGGACGCCAATGTGCTGGACGTAAGCAGTGCCATGGAGCAAAAGATCGCCGACCTCAAGAAAACGCTTCCTGCGGATGTGCAACTGAAGCCTTATTACCTGCAGGCCGACTTTGTGAGCGATGCCATCAGAAGCGTTACCGACGCCCTTTGGATCGGGCTATTGCTGGCCATTGTGGTGGCGATCATTTTTCTTCGTTCGCTGAAAGCAAGCCTTGTCATTTTACTGACCATACCCGTTACGTTAAGTCTGACGATGCTGGTGCTTTATGCCATAGGTCAAACCTTTAATATTATGACGCTTGGCGCTATTGCTGCTGCCATAGGGTTAATTATTGACGATGCTATCGTAGTAGCCGAGCAGATCCACCGCACGCACGAAGAACACCCGGAGGAGGGAAGCAATACCCTGGTGCAAAAAGCCATCAATTATTTATTAAAAGCGATGGTAGGCTCTTCCTTAAGCACCATTGTTATTTTTGTGCCCTTTATGCTGATGAGCGGGGTGGCCGGCGCTTATTTTAAAGTGATGACCGACACCATGATCATTACGCTGGTCTGTTCTTTTTTTACCACCTGGCTGCTGCTGCCGGTTATTTATCTTTTTCTTTCGCAATTCATCAAAACCAAACACCTGCAGCCGCATGATGTAAAAGAACGAATATGGGTGGGCTTCTTTATTAAACGCCCGGTGTTCTCCTATGTTTTTATAATAATATTGATTGTTACCGCCGCATTGATCATTCCCAATATCAGCACCGGTTTTTTACCGGAGATGGACGAGGGCAGCATTGTGCTGGATTATAACTCACCACCGGGTACTTCGCTTGAAGAAACGGACCGCGAGTTACGCGAAGTGGAAAAGATCATCAAAGCCAATCCCGATGTAGAAGCCTATAGCCGGCGCACGGGAACGCAGATGGGCTTTTTTATTACCGAGCCCAACAGGGGCGATTATTTGATCCAGCTTAAAAAGAGCAGGAAGAAAACCACTACTGAGGTTACGGATGAATTACGGGGGAAAATAGCCGCAACGGGCCTGCCATTGGTGGTTGACTTTGGACAGGTAATTGGGGATATGCTGGGCGATTTGATGACCAGCGTACAGCCTATTGAAATTAAAATTTTTGGGACTGATCAAAATACTATTCAACAGTATTCAAAACAGGTGGCCGATGTAGTGCGCACCATCAAAGGAACCGCAGATGTATTTGACGGCATCGTCATAGCAGGGCCCTCCATCGAGGTGGTGCCCGATCTGCCGGCATTGGGGCGCTATAATATAACGGCGCAAGATTTTCAGTACCAGGTGCAAACCCTGCTGGAGGGCAATATTGTAGGGAACCTTTTTGACAAAGAACAGTTTACTCCTATCCGGATCTTGTATAGCAATAACAGTAATGCTTCTCTTTACCAGATCCAGAACAGCATGATCGCGTTGCCCAACGGCCAAATGAAACCGCTTAAAGAATTTGCAACCGTGAAAGTGGCGCCGGGCACGGCGGAGATCAACCGGGAAGACCTGCAAACGCTGGGCATTGTTACTGCGCGGCTTGATAATGGCGACCTGGGCGGCACCATAAAAGAAATTCAAAAGCAACTGGACCGGAAAATAAAGCTCCCGGCCGGTTATGCCATTGTATACGCCGGGGCCTATGCAGAGCAGCAACAGTCCTTCCGCGAATTGCTGATTATCCTTATTGTATCGAGCCTGCTGGTATTTGCCGTGATCCTCTTCCTGTTCAGGGATATTAAAGTAGCGTCGCTGATATTATTAATTTCAGTACTGGGCATTTCCGGAAGCTACCTGTTGTTGTATTTGACGGGTATTCCCTTAAATGTGGGAAGCTATACGGGGCTGATCATGATCGTAGGCATTATTGGCGAAAACGCGGTGTTCACCTACCTGCAGTTCCAGGAAAGCATTGCGGAAAAAGGAAAAGAAGGGGCCATCATACATGCCATCAGTACGCGGTTGCGGCCCAAACTGATGACGGCGGTTGGCGCCATCATTGCCCTGATGCCCCTGGCGATGGGGATGGGCACAGGTGCGCAAATGCACCAGCCGCTGGCCATTGCGGTGATCGGAGGGTTTGTTGTAGCGTTACCCTTATTGTTGATTGTATTTCCTACTTTACTAAACCGGATCTATAAGGAAAAATAATTCTTCCGGATGCGCGTTTCCTTACGACGAAAAATCATCCAGCATATCCAGCGTCGGTACAAAAAACAGGCTCCCGGTTTTGGCCGTACTAAAATCCAAAAGCCGGTCGTAGTTGCCTTCAGGCGAACCGATGAACATATTGTTCAGCATTTTTTTTATGGTACTAAAAGTGCTGGCATAGGCAATAAAATAAGTGCCCATTTCATTGGTGGCCATATTGCCAAAGGGCATATTATCCCGGATGATCTTAAAATCGTCGCCCACATTGGCTACTGCTGAATGAGCGTTTTTAGGTTTTACCTCATCCGTCATTTCTATATCATCGCGTTTGGAGCGGCCAAATACTTTTTCCTGCTCTTCCAGGGGCAAGGCTTTAAACGCTTCCAGGTTGTGAATGTATTTTTGAACAAAGAGGTAGCTGCCGCCTTTGTAGGCCGGGTCGGCATCGCCCACCAGGCCAAAGAAGGCCCGCTCTGCACCTTCGGGGTTTTCCGTGCCATCCACAAAGCCCAGTATAGAGCGTCCGTCCCAGTACCGGAAGCCGTGCACTTCTTCTGCACATTCCGCCACGGGCGCTAAAAACTCCGATAGATCAGCCGCCATATCGTAGCAGATACTGCTGTTGTTGCCCCGGAGATGGAAATGCAGGTCGCCCGGGGTGGCCACCGCCACATGTTTTTGGCCGGCAATAGGGGCAAAATTTTCTAATTCTTTGGGAAGCGGACGGGGAAGACTAAGTTGTTGCCAGGCATCATATCCAATGCCCAGTATGCAGCTTACGCCGGCATCAGGAAAGCGGGTATAGGCGGAGTGGTTCAGGTTAATTACCAAAGCGCAGATCCTTTTGAAGGCTGCCGCTGCATCAACCCCTGTTTTAAAATTCCAAACCATAAAAAGCGTGTTGGTACCGGGAGTGCCCAGTACATTTTGTGGTTGTGCGTCCATATCAGTTTTATTCGGTACTATAATTGTTTATCTAAAAAAACTGCGTGAATTTAAGAAAAATTACGAGCTCCCTGCCAAATTTCCGGGCTTCTGTTTCTGCTTTTCAGTGCTTCTGTGGCCATTCTTGCGCCGTTATGAAAACGCCTGTCTGTTTAGGACTATTAATTTATCTTTATAGATGCAGTTGCAGTACAAAAAAATAAACAATGATCGACGACCTCAACCTGGACCAGCTAAGAAAAACAGGCCGCATCGGGTATTATTTTCGTTACCCGTTACATCGGAATAACTTTCATGAGCTCAAGATCGGAGACCGGCTTTACGGCCATTATACGGCAAAGCCCCTATACGGGCGGCTTACACCGGAAGGGCGTGTTGACAAATCAGCCGGTTTTAACGGGGAAGTGGCCGTGCTGTATATACCGTTGGAAGCTAAAAATACCGAAGCAACGGAACTGCTTGTTGCACATACAACTCCAGGAAACCTGCAATTGCCCAACGGTAAACGGAATTGGAAAATCATCAACGAAGTAGCGGCAAAAGCGCTAATTAAAAGGATAATGGGAAACGAGTCCCTGGCTCAGTAGGAATAAGAATTTTCATTCTTTAATATCTGCAACAGTGAAAAGCAGGTAAGTGGCCTGGTGTGACTTGTGCAAGTGGTATGACCCGCACGAGAGCTGTACTGGTCTACGTCCCTTTTGTCTCCCTGTCCTCCGAGAGCCGGCATTTACACTATTTTTAGCTTTTGCAGGAATGAGTATTAAAAATTTTATTCAGTTATTTTCCCTCGAAAAATTCTTCCCAGGAAATATTCAACGCTTCAAGCAATTTAAATAAACTGCTCAGCCGCATATCCTCCGTTCCCCTTTCATATTTTCCATATTGCGCACGGCCAATATTTTTATCATAGGCAAAATGTTCGTAACTGGTATAACCTGCGGCTTCTCTATACGATTTCAATTTTTTTCCAACTTCTGTTAGAAATAAATCAAATGCTTCTCCCGAGGACTTATTCTTTTTCTTAGAAATCATACGGAAAATAAAATAAAATCCATTATTTTAATTACTCTTATATAGAACCACATTAATTAATTCGTACTAATTAATAACATTCGTATATTTGAATAGAATTATTTTTGCGATCACTTCATAAAATATTTGAAGCTTTTCGCTTTGAGTCTTGCACAGAAACCTCGGAAATTTCTAAGCCACAAGACAATAAGCAAAGGCTCACGCTAAAACCGTGGGCCTCCTTATTCGTGGCTGGTTCTCCGAGGACCTCTGTGCGGTAAGTGAGGTTCCACGGTTTTGGCCTTTACCAAAGCTTATCGTTCAGCAGGACTCATCCAACCCAAAACGGATGAGCGCTAAAACATCATATGAAACCATTGTTGCCAAAGCCATAGCATTTATGGTATTGTTTGCCTGCAAACCCAAAATTCCCGTTTAAGATATTGCCGGGGGTGTGGGCGGGCTGTTTCTCATGCGGCTTTGCCCACTAATCCGGCAGCTCCAGGGTACGAAACACCATTTGTAAAGCTATACCTGACTCTATGCCCTGCATTTTCTCAAAAATTATTGCTTCATTTTAATGCTTAAAGTATGAAAAAAATAACGCTGGCATGCGTGCTGGCTGGCCTATGTCTTTTTGTAAATGCGCAAAATATTCCCTTACCAGGAGCTCCAAAAGAAAAATTATTTGCCGTAGGTGATACGTTACCAAATATACGATTTTACTCAATATCAGGTTCAGCGGACTCCTTTGCATTATCAGAGATATCTGCCAGGTTGATTATACTGGATATTTGGGGTGCTTATTGCATTCCCTGCCTGCGCAATTTTCCAAAAATGAATAACCTGCAAGGCCTGTTTAAGAATGACCTGAAAATATTATTACTTACAGGAAACCCGGTGCCGCCAATGGTGCAGGCCGCCGATCGTACCTTAAAAAAATTTGAGAAAGAAACGGCCATGAATTTCCAGTTATCTGCAGTATATACAGATACACTAACAACTAACCGCCTTATTTATAATACAGCAGTGCCGCATTATGTATGGTTAAATAACAAAGGTCGCATTATTGCCACAACGGATGCTGCTACTATTTCTGCTGATAATATAAGGCGCCTGCTGGCCGGGGAGGAGTTGCTATTGCCGGTATTGCCTGCCCATACGGGGAAGTTGATGCCGGATGCAATTATCACAAAAGTTGCTTTGTAAAACCTGCCTTATTTCAAAACAATCATGAAAGCTGCCGGGTCGTTATTACGAGTTTCCTGGTTTCAACTATTATAAAAAAATGAAAAAAACATACTTTTTAATTACGTTGTTGTTCACTGCATTCTATTATGCTAATGCACAGGACACGCTTTATATGTTGCGGGGAAGAGTTGCTAACCCGGAAGGTTATGCACTGGCGGGAGCTAATGTAGGCACCTTACGCAACCGGGCTACAACGGCTACAGATGCAGAAGGCAATTTTGCCCTGCAAATAGTGTTTAAAGCTGATAGCATTATCGTATCTCATACAGGCTATAACCGAGTCGTATTGCCAGTAGCACAAATGCCTGTTGAGCTGGTATTACATCCGGTTTCAGCAACAATGCAGGAAGTAGTGGTGAGCACGGGCTACCAGATAATACCTAAAGAAAGGGCTACCGGTTCATTTGAACAAATAGGGACCGGCAGGTTACAATTGCAACCGACGCCAGATATCTTAAGCCGGCTAAACGGTCTTAGCAGCATTGCTTTTGATGAAGGTGTAAACCGGCCGCCACTAACAATACGTGGTCTTAGTAGCATTAACTCCGATAAAAATCCGCTGATTGTGGTTGATCATTTTCCTTACACTGGAAATATTGCAGATATTAATCCTAACGACGTAGAATCGGTGACAATCCTGAAAGATGCGGCAGCAGCATCAATATGGGGTGTAAGAGCCGGTAATGGAGTTATTGTAATTACCACAAAAAAAGCAAAAAAAACGGGGCATTTTCAGTTATCACTGAACAGCAATCTTAGTTTTTTTGATAAACCCAACCCCCGCTTATATCGTCAATTAAGTTCATCTGATTTTATTTCGGTTGAGCAGTATTTGTTTAAAAATGGGTATCGGTTTTCAGATACTGCCAATGCAATGCGGCCCTCTTTTACCCCGATGTATGAACTGCTTTTTAAACAACGCAACGGTGCACTTACCGCAACGCAATTTCAACAACAATTGGATGCGTTAAAGAGCAAGGATGTGATGCGTGATTTCGAAAATCTTATTTACAGAAGTGCTTTTTTTCAACAATATGGTTTAAGCCTGGGTGGCGGCACCGAAAAGCTGGCCTATCATTTTGCAGGAAGTTACGATAAAAACCGCACGGAAGTGGACGGTAAGTATAGCCGCTTAAGCTTTCGGGCCGACAACACTTTTTCACCACTAAAAAATATACAATTTAATACGGGTGTTACATTTACGCAAACCAATACTGTTTCTGGAATGCCGGGCTACCAGGAGTTACGGCAGGGATTGTACCCTTATGCGCAACTGGCAGATGAGGGAGGAAATGCATTACCACTTTACAAATATTACAGGCAGCCCTATATCGACACTTTTGGCGCCGGCAAGCTGCTTGATTGGAAATACTACCCACTGGATGAAGCCCGGTACAACACTAGTAAAGTAAAACGCCAACATTTGATTGCCAATATTGGCGCCAATATATTTTTGACGCATGATTTAAGTGCTCAGGTGCAATACCAGTATGAACAACAGGATGAAGTTGGCGTTAACCTGAAAGAAGCGGAAAGTTTTTTTTCGAGAGATTTGATAAACAAGTTTTCCCGGCTGAACCGGCAAACCGGGCAGGTGACTTATATTGTACCTAATGGGGCTATAAAAGACGAATCGACAACAAAGTTAAATACACATAATCTGCGCGGGCAGTTCCTGTACAACAAAGCATGGGGCAACCACAGCTTGAATGGGCTCGTGGGCGGAGAATTACGCCAGTTGCAAACAAACGGAAATAGCTCCAGAGTATATGGCTTCGATCCTGCTACTTTGACGTTTGCGGAGGTCGATTTCGCAAATTCATATCCAACACTGATACCGGGATCTAACAGCTTTATCCCCGATAATACCGGGTTTAAAGAGATGACAAACCGGTTTGTATCCATTTATGCAAATGGCGCTTATACTTATAAACAACGCTACCAGTTGTCTGCAAGTGCACGGCGTGATGCCTCGAACCTTTTTGGTGTTGTTACGAATGATAAATGGACCCCTTTGTGGTCTACAGGGGCTTCATGGCATATCAGTGAAGAACCCTTTTGGAATAAAGAATTGGTTCCTCTTTTAAAATTGCGTGTTACCTATGGTATCAGCGGCAATGCTGACCTCAATCGTTCGGCGGTAACGACCCTCCGTTACTTTGCTAATGGGCGCTATACTAATTTTCCTTCAGCAATCATAAACCAGTTTCCCAATCCCCAATTACGGTGGGAGAAAATAAAAATGTTTAATGTGGGGCTCGACTTTGCATTCGCAGGCAGCCGGTTCAGCGGCAGTATAGACCATTATAGAAAAAAAGGTAGCGACCTCCTGGGAGCAGCGGCTGTAGACTGGACGTCTACCGGGCAAAATCAACTTACGTACAATATTGCTAATATGAAGGGTAGCGGGTGGGATCTGGTTTTAAAAGGCATACCGGTGCAAAGGGAATTTACCTGGCAAACCGATTTTCTTTTAAGCCTTGTAAAAACGAAGGTTACCAAATACTTTACTTCTATGGGAGCTGCATCAAGTTATACAAACGATGGAAATAAAATTAGCCCATTAGAGGGGCACCCCGTTTACGGACTGGTGAGCTTTAAATGGGCTGGCCTTGATCCAGAAACCGGGAGCCCAATGGGGTTTGAAGGTACTACTGTCAGCAAAAATTATGCAGCCATTATGGCGCAACCCTATTCCAGCCTTGTTTTTAGTGGCAGCGCCACACCTACCTGTTTTGGAAACCTGTTGAACACATTTAGCTATAAAAACTTAAGTATTACGGCAAATATTCAATTTAGGTTTGGCTATTTCTATCGCAAACCCTCTATAAACTATACCCAATTATTTCAGAACGCGATCGGAGATATAGATTATACCCGTCGTTGGCAAAAGCCAGGGGATGAGCAATATACAAATGTACCGTCATTAGTTTATCCAATACCCTCAGGGAGAGATCAGTTTTATAGTTTTTCTGAAGTACTGGTGGAAAAGGCAGATAACATCCGGCTGCAGTTGGTTCAATTGGGCTATGACGTAATATCGCATGGTTTGAAACGGCAGGGCATTTCAAAACTGAAATTATTTGCCGGAATGAACAATATCGGAATACTCTGGCGCGCCGGTGACCGTACCATTGACCCCGATTATCCGGGCGTTCTTTCGCCGGTAAGAACTACAACAGTTGGTTTTCAACTTAATTTTTAAAACAACTAAGAATATGAACTATCATAAACTTTTTTTGATCGTCACCAGTATCGTTTTATTTACTTCGATTACTGGTTGCAAAAAATACCTCGATTATAAACCTGATAAGCGGTTGGCTACCCCCCAAACCGGCAAAGATTTGCAGGCGTTATTAGATAATGACAATATAATGAATAATTACAGCTCGGGTGTGGGAGAAGCCAGTGCCGATGATTATTTTTTGTTGCCGGCTGACTGGAAGTCTTTGGGAACCGAAGGGGAGCGCAACAGCTATATTTGGGGAGATGAATTGTTTTACAATAATGCCTCAAACCAATGGTCCTCGATATACCAGGGTGTATATACAGCAAATGTTGTATTGGAGAATGTGCCATCCGTTGCTGTTTTGAATGAAACAGAACGCAATGCGATTATGGCGAGTGCGCTGTTTTACAGGGGAAATGCCTTTTTCAAAGTTGCCGCTGCTTGGGCGCCGGCTTACGATGCCGCAACGGCTAACCGGGATATGGGTATTCCGTTACGTTTGAACGCGGATTTCAATCAACCCTCTGTAAGAAGCACAGTAGAGGAAACCTATCAACAAATAACCGGAGATCTGAAAAAAGCCGTGCCGGGTTTACCAGGTAATGCCTTGCATCCTATGCGTCCGTCTAAAGCAGCCGCTTATGGTTTGCTGGCACGGGTATACCTTGCGATGCGTAATTATGAAGCCGCCGGTCGTTACGCCGATTCCTGCCTGCAGTTGAATAGCCGGCTAATGGATTTCAATAAACTGAATGCCGCCATTCCTTATCCTATCAGTATGTTCAATGAGGAAACCATTTTCTATATGGGCAACGGATATTTGCCGGTAGCTAATTTTATTGCAAAAATAGATTCAACATTATATAATTCCTACGAATTAAATGATTTAAGAAAAACGATTTATTATAAAATGAATAAGGATGGGTCTCATGGTTTTTACGGTACTTATACAAGCAGCGTGCAATTGTTCACAGGCATTGCTACAGATGAGCAATATCTTATAAAAGCAGAATGCCTTGTAAGAGGGGGCAAAATACCGGAAGGCCTGGCTGTATTGAATGACCTTTTAAAAACCAGGTACCAAACCGGTAGTTTCATGTTATATACAAATATGAATGGGCCCGCCGCATTGCAGCTTATTCTGAAAGAGCGGCGCAAGGAGCTTGTAATGCGTGATCTGCGCTGGCAGGATATAAAGCGATTAAATAAGGAAGGCGCATCGATTTCAATAAAGCGGGTATTGGATGATGCTACTTATTTTCTTGAAGCGAATTCTCCCAGATTTGCATTGCCATTGCCAGCTTATGTCATAAAAATGACCGGTATGCAACAAAACCCCAGGTGAGTAGATGATAAGGAGCGTGTCTCAAAAAGGTTTTAGGAGGCGTTGATAATCGCATAGTTGATTTTGCTTTCCATCTCCCCGAATAAAAAGAGGCTGTCTCGGACTTTTGAGACAGCCTCTTTATTTTAATTGCTGCCTCTCTTGATGGTCGAAAATTCAACTTCGTCAACCATCGGGTCTTTGCCGTCTAAGTTTGGCTGAGAAGTGTTGGCCGGATCTGCTTCCGCTTGAATTTGACAAACGGTAGTGCTACTAAGACCACAGGAAAGATGGGTGGGAGTAGCAGTGCCTAAGGAGTAATTGGACGCTACAGTTTCCTGCCCGGCGGGGCCATTATAATCCCAGTATACTGTGTTAATTTTTTTGTTTCTTGTATTCGTTGCAAACACTCCCACCGCAACCAATAGGATTGCTACTAAAGGCAGGAACCATTTTAATTTAGTCATGTGCTTCGTTTTAAAATTTGTTTGTAAAAAGATTTGAACAAGCTCGTTTTACTGCGCAGTAAGTAAAAGCCGGTTGCCGCGGCATTTATTTTTATGCCATGGCAGGTTTAGGAAAGGATGCCTACTTTTTTATACAGGTTTTCAGCGATGCCTGATGGTTAATAAACTCATCACAAAGATGTACTGTAGAAGTCCCGGAAACAATATCAGATATAGTATATCTAAACCAGTATTGTTTGGTAACGATCTGTTCCGTACAGTTGCTGTTATGGGGTATAAATTCCATGCAGCACAGCAAACATGCTTAGCGAAACATTGTTGTTAGTACCGGTTTTATCCATGAGGTTTTGGCGGTACTTTTGTATAGTGTTGCAGGAAAGGCCCAGTTCTGCTGCAATTTGCGGGCTCTTTTTCCCCTGGCAGACACCCAGCAGCACTTCCTTTTCATGAGCGGCAAAAAAGCCGGGCGACAAAACCGGTAACCTGTTTTTAATAACGCCATTCCGCACCATTTCCTGCAGTTTAATAGTAATGGCGCTACAGAAGAAAGAAGAATTGGTCATTATGGTGTTAATGGCCAGCTCAAGGTTGTCGCCCGATTCGTCTTTTAAAATATAGCCGCTAGCGCCCGCGCTTACCATATCCATAATAAGCCCGTAATCCTGGTATTGACTTAAGGCCAGTACTTTTATATGCGGGTATATTTCTTTGATGATGCGGGTAGCCTCAATACCATCCATTTCCGGCATGCGGATATCTGTAATAATTACATCAGGTTCCAGTTTGCCGGTTAGCTCTACCAGCTCACGGCCGTTTTGGGCATTGCCGCAAATGGTAAGCGCCGGGCGGCCCTGTAAGCCAACAAAAAGGGCTTCGCGGCAGTGTGGCTGATCATCGGCTATCAGGATCCTGTAGGGTTTTGCTGGGGGCATTGTATAAGATTTTAAGGTTAACGAAAGGGTACTTGCAATTGAAAATGGATCCCTTTTTCTTTTACCAGTTCCAGGCAGCCGCCCATTAGCAAAGCGCGATGTTGCAGGCTTTTCATACCCAGGCCCTGGCCGTTATCAACAAACAAGGAACCTGGGCTTTTCTGCCCGTAAGTAAAATACAACATCGCTCCCTGCTGCTTTAGGCTGACGTGCACTTCATCTGCTTCCCCATGTTTAATGGTGTTTTGCACCAACTCCTGTAACATGCGGTAAAGCGAAAGAATCATATCCGGAGGTATGTTCGTGATAACTCCATAATGAAACCGGAACCGGGTGCGGCTTACCATGCGGTACTGATTTATAAAAATCCGGATGCTATTTTCCAAGCCCTGCTGCAATACACGTTCATCGTCCAGGTTATGGATCACGTCCCGCAGACGCGTGCTCAGTAGATTAAGGTTTTTATAAACACTGTTCAGTAGTAACGGGGTATCGCCCCGGTTATCACGAACGGCCTCTATTTGCCTTGAGGCCAGGGTTAGCAACGGCGCGCAGTCGTCGTGCAGGTCCATAGCAATCCGGATACGTTCTTCCCAAAGTACTTCCAATTCGTTTTTAATAGCCTGATGCCGGCTGGCGTAATAACGCCGTTGGGTGCGCACTATTAAGATCAAAAAACCGGAGCAAATGATGCCCAGGACAAAAGAGGAGATCAATGCGGGGATAAACAAATCCTGGGAGGTATACATAATACAGCAAATAAATAAATACAATTGACAAGAAAATTAATAGCCGACATAATCCCTGCTATATAATAATGCCAGCTTTCTTTGATCGAAAAATTCCAAACCTGGTATAATTCTGTCAGGAGGGCATACGAAAAATAGATGATGAAAGCCGTACAAATAAGAAAAACGGCATCCCGGTATAGTATATAGTTCACCAGCTTTATGCGGTATCCGGCAATGTAAATGCTGATGATACAAATGAGAGCTGACCGGATTATAATAAACCAGGAAAAATATTGTTCCAGACTACCTTTGCAATACCATTCAGTCAGCCAAACCAATACGAGCAATATTAATAGGATTCGAAAAACCACAGTTTGTTTCCATTGGTAAAACTGCCAAAGGGTGCAAGCTGCCAACCAGAGCGCATAAATATTGTAGCCGGTAATGTTATTGCCGTGGATTTTGATAAGCACAATGCTCACGACTTCATTTACCAGGCCGATAGTAAGCAATGCCAAAAAGGGATAATAAGCTGAAGGGATAGCGGAAAGCCGTGCCCACGCTGTAAAAGCGGGCACGGCAATAAATAAACTCATTGCTGCAATGATCGTAAAACTCAATACAAATCTGTTTTAAGGTTGATTTAACGGGCTTGGATCAGGGCACTGTGGCGGGCAGCGGATGCCGGCATCTACAACCTCTCCATCGTCCAGCGTGCCGGCTGCGGCAGGCAAAATGTCTTTATTGGAAGCGTCGGAACCTACCAGCACGGCATGCAATTTCAGTTCGGTATCCATGCCATAGTAGATGCGCAAAGCCGCGCAACCCGGCTGGGCAAGCAATGCGTCAATAGCCGCCCTGTCAAAGGTTTCACTTAAAGGCAACAAATCCTTGTTTTGAAAATCGGGTGCCAGAATAGTCTCCATGTTCTGACGATAGCGGTATGTCATGGCCGCTGCTTCGGTAAGAGGGATCTCATGTTTCATCGTACAAGCTTTTAGGGTTTAAAAGCACTAAGTTCTACCATGGGAAATTCATTACCTATATCAAAATTGGTATAGGCGCAAATTTTTTGGGTATACTTTTAGGCTGATATAACCAAAGGGCACTGATGTGCGCAATATAGTGATTATAGCCCTACCGGCCGCTCACTCAACCCGATGACAAATGCTGTGACTTGTTTTTGTGAAAATAAAAGTGGACTGATGAATTAGGATTTCTTTGGGTCAATGAAATAGGGGACGATTAAACCATGATCAGGCAGATAAAGGTAATTTAGAATCTTATTACCCAGGCAGGCGCTTCGCCGGTTCAGCCTTGGCTATTCTTATTATCTCAGGTGGCTACTGCGGTTTTGAAAAAGGACTGTTTGAAAAATAATTTTCGAAATTTTTAAAAACAAATTTGGCAGTTTGAAAAAAGCCGTTATCTTTGCAGTCCCAAATCAAACAGTAAGATTCAAAAATGGCTGTCAAGTTCTTCATATACAGATAGTTAGGTAAAAAAATCTTTAAAAAATTTAGAAATAAATTTGGCAGATTAAAATAGAGCGCTTAACTTTGCAATCCCAAATCGAACGACAGGGTTTGAAAACAACAAAAAGTTCTTTAGAAAAAGCTGATAATGACTGTTAGGGTCGATCTGGATCGAATCTAGGTTATCAACAAGAGATCGGGTGAATAATTTTCAAATTTTCAAATTTGCGCATTATCACATTGGTCAAAGTTCTTTGAAAGTATGGAAGCAATAGCACAATCTACATCTCCGCAGTGATGCGGAGAGAACAGAAAGGTAAGTCAAGCGAAAATTAAAATTCGATTTGACACGTTAATTTAAGAACGCTCGACGCGAGTCGAGCGTTACTTTGAAGTTAAACGGTCAGTATCAAAACTCATTTACAACGGAGAGTTTGATCCTGGCTCAGGATGAACGCTAGCGGCAGGCTTAATACATGCAAGTCGAGGGGCAGCGCGGGTAGCAATACCTGGCGGCGACCGGCAAACGGGTGAGGAACACGTACACAACCTTCCTTTAAGTGGAGGATAGCCCAGGGAAACTTGGATTAATACTTCGTAACATGTTGTTGAGGCATCTCAATAATATTATAGTGGCAACACGCTTAAAGACGGGTGTGCGTATGATTAGATAGTTGGTGTGGTAACGGCGCACCAAGTCAACGATCATTAACTGGTGTGAGAGCACGACCAGTCACACGGGCACTGAGACACGGGCCCGACTCCTACGGGAGGCAGCAGTAAGGAATATTGGTCAATGGAGGGAACTCTGAACCAGCCATGCCGCGTGGAGGATGAAGGTCCTCTGGATTGTAAACTTCTTTTATCTGGGGCGAAAAAGGGGCTTTCTAGCTCAACTGACGGTACCAGATGAATAAGCACCGGCTAACTCCGTGCCAGCAGCCGCGGTAATACGGAGGGTGCAAGCGTTATCCGGATTCACTGGGTTTAAAGGGAGCGTAGGTGGGTTGGTAAGTCAGTGGTGAAATCTCCGGGCTTAACTCGGAAACTGCCATTGATACTATCAGTCTTGAATATTGTGGAGGTTAGCGGAATATGTCATGTAGCGGTGAAATGCATAGATATGACATAGAACACCAATTGCGAAGGCAGCTGGCTACACATATATTGACACTGAGGCTCGAAAGCGTGGGGATCAAACAGGATTAGATACCCTGGTAGTCCACGCCCTAAACTATGGATACTCGACATTTGTGATACACAATAAGTGTCTGAGCGAAAGCATTAAGTATCCCACCTGGGAAGTACGATCGCAAGATTGAAACTCAAAGGAATTGGCGGGGGTCCGCACAAGCGGTGGAGCATGTGGTTTAATTCGATGATACGCGAGGAACCTTACCTGGGCTAGAATGCGAGTGCCGTACCGTGAAAGCGGTATTTCTAGCAATAGACACAAAGCAAGGTGCTGCATGGCTGTCGTCAGCTCGTGCCGTGAGGTGTTGGGTTAAGTCCCGCAACGAGCGCAACCCCCATCACTAGTTGCCATCAGGTAACGCTGGGAACTCTAGTGAAACTGCCGTCGTAAGACGCGAGGAAGGAGGGGATGATGTCAAGTCATCATGGCCTTTATGCCCAGGGCTACACACGTGCTACAATGGGAAGGACAAAGGGTTGCCACCTGGTGACAGGGAGCTAATCCCAAAAACCTTCTCTCAGTTCGGATCGCAGTCTGCAACTCGACTGCGTGAAGCTGGAATCGCTAGTAATCGTATATCAGCAATGATACGGTGAATACGTTCCCGGACCTTGCACACACCGCCCGTCAAGCCATGAAAGCCGGGTGTACCTGAAGTCGGTAACCGTAAGGAGCTGCCTAGGGTAAAACTGGTAATTGGGGCTAAGTCGTAACAAGGTAGCCGTATCGGAAGGTGCGGCTGGAATACCTCCTTTTTAGAGCAACACTTACCTGTTGCTATTGCTTCCTGATCTTTCAAACTTATTTATCGATGGACTATGGTCAATGGACCATGGACTACAAAAAAAGTTCTTTACATAAGACCTGATGGCCAATTTGAGAACGGCATCTAAAGCCAACGGCAATTAGCACATTAGCTAATTATCACATTGGCCCATTAGTTAGATAGATCCGTAGCTCAGCCTGGTTAGAGCACTACACTGATAATGTAGGGGTCACCAGTTCAAATCTGGTCGGGTCTACCAAAAATGCTGAAGGCTAAAAGCTGAACGCCAAACGCCAGAAAGCGTTAAGCATTAAGCGTTGAGCTTTCTGCCCAGAATGGGGGTTAGCTCAGTTGGCTAGAGCATCTGCCTTGCACGCAGAGGGTCATCGGTTCGACTCCGATATCCTCCACAAGAAATTTTGAAAGCTAAATGTAAAATTTAGGATTTAAAATTAGTTCTTTAAATAATAGATGTCCGTTTCGGTAGTATCGAAAGCGTACAGGTTCGTAATCTGAACATCTACATTTTCAATTTATTATTTTATATTTTAAATTGAATAGAGTTCTTTGACATATTGGAAAACAAAAACTGTTAGGAGAGTACCTAACAAATTCGATCGCAAATTTGATCATCACACTATAATTTATTATGGTTGGTCTGAAGAAATGTGGTCGGGTAACAATCTACAATTAAACTAAAAATCAAGTCCAGCAGAGATGCTGGCCTCATATTAATTAAGTTTAACAACTTTTTTAAAGCAATTAAGGGCGTATGGTGGATGCCTAGGGTCTGAGAGGCGATGAAGGACGTGGTAAGCTGCGATAAGCTCGGGGGAACTGCACACAAGTATTATATCCCGAGATTTCCGAATGGGACAACCTGCTATACTGAAGGTATAGCACTCAGCAATGAGAGCCAACCCGGAGAACTGAAACATCTAAGTACCCGGAGGAAAAGAAAATAAACGAATGATTCCCTAAGTAGTGGCGAGCGAACAGGGAAGAGCCTAAACCAGCTTCGCGTGCGGAGCTGGGGTTGTAGGACTACTTTTAGAAATCGTTATCAAGCAGAATCTTTTGGAAAATTGAGCCAAAGCGGGTGATAGCCCCGTAAGCGGAAATTAACGAGGACGTGTAGTATCCTGAGTAGGGCGGGACCGGAGGAATCCTGCTTGAATCTGCCAGCACCATCTGGTAAGGCTAAATACTCCTCAGACACCGATAGTGAACCAGTACCGTAAGGGAAAGGTGAAAAGCACCCTGAATAAGGGAGTGAAATAGTACCTGAAACCGTACGCCTACAAGCGGTCGGAGTCCGCCTTTGGCGGATGACGGCGTGCCTTTTGCATAATGAGCCTACGAGTTACTCCTCACTGGCGAGGTTAAGTTTTGATAAAACGGAGCCGTAGCGAAAGCGAGTCCAAATAGGGCGCTTAGTCAGTGGGGGTAGACGCGAAACTTTGTGATCTATCCATGGTCAGGTTGAAGGTGTGGTAACACACACTGGAGGACCGAACCCGTTGACGTTGAAAAGTCTTGGGATGAACTGTGGATAGGGGTGAAAGGCCAATCAAACTGAGAGATAGCTCGTTCTCCCCGAAATGTTTTTAGGAACAGCCTCGGATTTTAGAAGTGTACTAGAGGTAGAGCTACTGATTGGGCTAGGGGGCTTCACCGCCTACCAAACCCTGACAAACTCCGAATGCTAGTACATATCTCCGGGAGTGAGGCTGTGGGCGCTAAGGTCCATGGCCGAGAGGGAAATAACCCAGAATAGCAGCTAAGGTCCCCAATACATGGTTAAGTTAGACAAACGATGTGAAATTTCTATAACAGCCAGGATGTTTGCTTGGAAGCAGCAATTCATTTAAAGAGTGCGTAACAGCTCACTGGTCGAGAGATTCTGCGCGGAAAATAATCGGGTATTAAACCATGAACCGAAGCTCTATGATTGTCCGCCTCGGCGGATACATCGGTAGGGGAGCATTGAAACGGCGACGAAGGTGTGTGGCGACGCATGCTGGAGCGGTTTCAAAAGAAAATGTAGGCATAAGTAACGATAAATAAGGTGAAAAACCTTATCGCCGAAAGTCTAAGGGTTCCTGATCAACGTTAATCGGATCAGGGTTAGCCCGGTCCTTAGTCAAACCCGAAAGGGGTAGACGATGGAAAGCAGGTTAATATTCCTGCGCCTGCTATGCATTAAAAGTGACGGAGCATGTTAGCTGCCTAGTCTGACGGATTAGACGAGTGGAACCTTCGGGTGAAACGCAGCAGTGAGAGTGCTTCCAAGAAAAGCGAGCATAGCAGCCGGTACCGCAAACCGACACAGGTAGACGGGATGAGTATTCTAAGGCGCTCGGGTGAGCCGTGGAGAAGGAACTAGGCAAATTGATGCTGTAACTTCGGGATAAAGCATACCACAGCGATGTGGTCTCAGTAAAATGGTTCAACCAACTGTTTAACAAAAACATAGGGCCCTGCAAAATCGAAAGATGACGTATAGAGCCTGATACCTGCCCGGTGCTGGAAGGTTAAGGAAGGGTGTTCGACGCAAGTCAAAGCTCCTGACTGAAGCCCCAGTAAACGGCGGCCGTAACTATAACGGTCCTAAGGTAGCGAAATTCCTTGTCGGGTAAGTTCCGACCTGCACGAATGGTCTAATGAGTTGAACGCTGTCTCCTCCACGAGCCCGGTGAAATTGTAGTATCGGTGAAGATGCCGGTTACCCGCCACGGGACGGAAAGACCCCGTGAACCTTCACTACAACTTTGCATTGATTTTGAATTACGGATGTGTAGCATAGTTGGGACGCTATGAAGCAGTGGCGCTAGCCATTGTGGAGCGGTCGTTGAAATACCAACCTTCTTTGATTTAGAATCTAATGACGCGAGTCACACAGTGCATGGTGGGTAGTTTGACTGGGGTGGTCGCCTCCTAAAGAGTAACGGAGGCTTGCAAAGGTTCCCTCAGTACGGTTGGTAATCGTACGCAGAGCGCATTAGTATAAGGGAGCTTGACTGTGAGACAAACAGGTCGAGCAGGGACGAAAGTCGGCTAAAGTGATCCGGCGGTTCTGTATGGAAGGGCCGTCGCTCAAAGGATAAAAGGTACTCCGGGGATAACAGGCTGATCTCCCCCAAGAGCTCATATCGACGGGGAGGTTTGGCACCTCGATGTCGGTTCGTCACATCCTGGGGCTGGAGAAGGTCCCAAGGGTTCGGCTGTTCGCCGATTAAAGTGGCACGTGAACTGGGTTCAGAACGTCGCAAGACAGTTCGGTCCCTATCTGTGGTGGGCGTTAGTAAATTGAGAGGACATGACCTTAGTACGAGAGGACCGGGTCGTACGTACCGCTGGTGTATCAGTTGTGCCGCCAGGTGCAATGCTGAGTAGCTAAGTACGGACAGGATAAACGCTGAAAGCATCTAAGCGTGAAACCTGCCTCAAGATGAGTTTACTTTTAAGGGCCGTCAGAGACTATGACGTTGATAGGCTACAGGTGTAAAGGTGGTAACATCAAAGCCGAGTAGTACTAATTGCCCGTACGCTTTAATTTTTTAAATTGTGTTATGTATAAACTCCTGACAGTTTTTCCAATATGTTATATTATTACCTCACCTAACCTCTCCTAAAGGAGAGGGATAAAGCGAGAAAGATTTTATGGTGGTTTTTCCAAGGGTGTTCACCTCTTCCCATACCGAACAGAGAAGTTAAGCCCCTTATGGCCGATGGTACTGCACCACAATGCGGGAGAGTAGGTAGCTGCCATTCTTATTGAACCCTTCAGTTTTTTACTGGAGGGTTTTTTTATGCCCATAGGTGAACAGGCCGCGTCCACCGCCCCGATAACGCACCGTAGCGGGGCGGCGGACGCCCTGTATGTTCAGCCGGACGAAACAAAAAAAACTGGCCAATATTTTTTGACGCCCTAACGAAAAATGGCTTCTTTGCAGAAATGCTGGGATGATAACAATAGCTCCCTCTTCCCGCAGTTGAACATTATCCCGTATAAACCCTAATTTTATATGTTGGTAATAATGATTGGTTGTTTGCTTTAACATTAAAATTAAATGGCAGGGAAACTGGTAAATAAAAATAAGCATCTTTCGAGGATAGAACAGGTTGTTGAATTCATTAGAAAAGGAATAGAAAAGGAACAATTTAAGTTTAATGATCAGCTTCCTACTATAAATAAATTCAGTGCAGACTATAGCGTGGCACGGGATACGGTGGAGAAAGCCTATGGTTTATTGAAACGGAGCGGATATATCCAATCGGTGCCGGGCAAGGGCTATTTTGTTGCGGCAAGGAAAAAGGATCAGTTGCGGATATTACTTGTTTTGAATAAGCTTAGCGCCTATAAAAAAATCGTTTACAATAGTTTTGTAAAAGCGCTTGGAGAAAAGGCCTGGGTTGATTTACAAGTGCATCACTATAATTTTGGACTGTTAAAGGAGATTATTGAATCTAAAATTGGCCAGTACCACTATTACGCCATCATGCCGCATTTTGATGGTAAGCTAAAGCAAAGCGACCTTATTAAGATTTTGAAGAGTATACCAGAAGATGAATTGGTGATGCTTGACAAGCGGGTAAAAGGTTTAAAAAGCGACTGCATTGAGGTGTTTCAGGATTTTGAAAATGATATTTATAAAGCATTGGTGTCAGCAAAAGAGATTTTAGCAAAGTACACCGGATTGTCAATTATACTAAGGGCGGATAGTTTGCATCCTAAAGAGATCATTGACGGCGCAAAAAAGTTTTGCGAACAAACAGGAAGAAAATTTGATGTATTATCCGGATTGGAAGAGGAAACCTTGACACCGGGTAAAGTTTATATAGATACTTCGGAATCGGATTTGGCGGTGCTTTTAAAGAAGGCAAAAGAACAGGGTCTGCAACCGGGCAGAGATATAGGAGTTATATCCTTTAACGAGACGGCCCTGAAAGATCTATTGAATATTACCGTGATTACAACAGATTTTGCAGCGATGGGTACGAAAGCCGCAGAATGCATTTTAAACAATAAAAAGGAAAAAGTCGCTAACCCGTTTTATATGATCAGGCGGAGTTCGGTTTGAACCAGGCCTGCTTAGCTCTATTTTCAGAAAATATACTGTTAATTCCCTATTGAACGTCTGCTTGCGGCGGGAAAGGCGGCTGTTTTAACGCTTGTTGTGATAATATTCCGGATCGAGTTGCTCCTTGTATTCCGGGTGTCTTCTGATAAAGCCTGCTACAAACGGACAATAAACCATCACCGACTTTTTTATTTCTTTGGCATAGCGAAACGCTTCTTCGGCAAGCGCGCTGGCAATGCCCTTATCACCCAGCAACTCCGGAACAAAAGTATGCATGAATGCGATGCTGCGTTTATAAAAACGATAGGTCAGGTATGCTTTTTGACCTTCAGATTCTATTTCAAACTGTTGTTCCCTGGAATTATTTACTATTTGCATCATTCATTTTCATTTTAAGATAACGAATTCTTTTTTAGATCGTTTTTTGAAATGATTTGGACGGCTGTAAAAATAAAACCTTGCAAATCAAAATATTTGCAAGGTTTCAATTGGATTTGATATCCCTTTTTGTCGGGATGACTGGTCGCGAAATTACTCCCTAATATTATGATTTATACCAACTTGTAAATTGGTATCAAAAAATACTCACCGATTTACTCACTGATTTATTACAAATAAAGAACTTAGTGCAAATAAAACTTTTATCCCTCTTCAAATGCCATTTTTGTCTTCGAAATTGACAGGAATGATATCAAAAACAGCGGTTAAAATTATTTTAGACAGTAACATTTTAAAATTTCCGTCATTTTGATAGCGCAAGTCAACTTCTTTTTCACTTAACATATAGCACAATCATTAAGGTTCAAACAATTTTTATCGCTCCTAAAAAAACGGAGTTGCCGTCTTTTTCGGCTAACTATACCGTGTCAGTATAAGGCTTTTTTCGAATATATCTAAGGTTGAGTTTACAAAATGTCAATTGCTAACAGACTAATAATATCACGGCGATAATCAGAAATTAATTATTATTCAAAAGCCTGGTTATATTTGTTCTTCATCCTTGATCTGCTATAATGTGTAAGTTGAAGCGCTTATTTACTGTCATATTCCCATTCCTGGTAACAGGCGCTGCAATGGCTCAATTGCCTGTAAGTAAATTAGGAGTTGAGCAGGGGTTGTCCAATGAAACCATTCGTTCTATCTATCAGGACAAAAAAGGGTTTATGTGGTTTGGCACATTAGATGGTCTCAATCGTTTTGATGGTTATTCCTTCAAAGTGTACCAAAATAAATTCGGGGATACCACTTCCTTGTTAAGTAATGTTATTTACGGGATAACCGAGGATCATCAGGGGAACCTTTGGTTGGGTACCCGCCTGGGCGTATGCCGGCTGGATCCGTTGCGTAATATTTTCCGGACGGTATATTATCAGAATGTCATAGAGCATAAAACCATCCGTTTAGACAGGGATGTTATTAAAACAATTGCGTGCGATGTGCGGAATAATATATTGATTGCAACAGAGCTCAAAGGGCTTATGATCTGCCCAGAGGCTTCGCTTGAAGCTGTTCAGATTCCGTTTCAGGATTCAGTTGGCAGAAAATTATACCATTATGGAGTGCAGGCTTTGGGCTTCGATAAATTTGGGCGCACCCTGGCTTTTGTTCAGGGAAAAGGTATCTGTAATCTTAATTATAAAGACCGGTCGCTGACATTGCTGAACGGGACCATAAAATATGTTAACAACATTCTGGCAGACGGCAATATATTGTGGGCTGCTACAAACGAGGGCATTTACACCTACGACCTAACGGCGAACAAAGTGACAAAGCCCCTCATTAAGCTCAATGCCGATATTGCCATGGCCGTTGCCGTTGACTCCCCGAATCATTTGTTCATTGCCACTATGGGCGGCGGTCTCAATATTTATGATCCATTACAGGGGAAGATGCATTACCAGCCGGGCGGCGATGGGCTCAATGACCTGTCAAGCAGTGGTATTTATTCGTTATATAAAGACAGGGAGGGGCGTTTGTGGATCGGCACAAGAAGGGGCGGTATTAATGTCCTGGACGGGAATCGGAGCAAATTCGTTACCATAAGGCATGAGCCGGGAAATAGTAATAGCTTATCTGGCAATTTTATTACATCGGTAGCTGAGCTGGCCAATGGCAACCTGCTGGTGGCAACAGAGGATAACGGCTTAAACCTGCTGGATAAAAGCACCGGTCGTTTTATCCATTACAGATATGATACAGCAAATCCCAATTCCATAGCGAGCGACAACATTAATAATATTACTATTGATCACCTGGGTAATATATGGCTGGCTACGTTTACGAACGGTATTTGCCGGTTGTTGCCCGGAACCCAAACGTTTAAAAGATACACAACGGTTAATACAAAAACAGGTGTAACGAATAAAGTGTTTAATACATTTTATGAGGATCGTAATCAAACGCTGTGGGCGTCTGCATTACGCAGGGGAAGCGACATGGGGGCGCTCTATCGTTATAACCGGGAGAAAGATGATTTTGAATTATTCGACGACCGCCTATCAGATCTGTTTTCATTAAACGAAGACCAGGAGGGAAATTTCTGGGGCGGCGGGATCACGGACCTGGTAAAGATTGACCGGGTAAATCACCGGCACCAGTTTTTCTATATTGGGCAGTTCATTCGTACGATTACGGATGACGGGGCGGGGCATTTATGGCTGGGAACAGAAGGGGGTGGATTGGTCTTATTCGACCGGAAACAACAGCAAATCATTGCCCGTTATACTACAACGGAAGGACTGAGCAATAACAGCATTTTCTCCACCCTGCCCGATAGTAAAGGGAATCTTTGGCTGGGGACCTTTAACGGCTTGTCAAAATTCAATCCGGAACAGCACCGTTTTAAAAACTATTATCGCAGTGACGGGCTCGAAAGCGACCAGTTTCATTTTAATGCCGCGGCCCGGCTGCATGACGGCGCATTTATTTTTGGGGGTATTAATGGATATAACCTTTTCTTCCCCGATAGTGTTGGAAGTCACAGCGGCAATGCACCGCTGCATATTACAGGTATCGTAGTGGATGGTAAATCGATTGCATTGATGCCGGATTATATCCGCAAAACAGGAGGCGGAACAATTACGGCTATTGCGGTTCCCTACAATAATGCAGTATTTACCTTCAACTTTGCCGCCCTCGAATATTCAGTTCCCAACAAGATATCCTATGCTTATATGATGGATGGATGGGATAAGGATTGGAGTTATGCAGGCAATAATCACACTGCCAGCTATACGCATCTCAGGGAGGGGCGCTATGTGTTTCGCGTGAAAAGTACCGACAGGAATGGCAACTGGAAAAACGAGATCGCCGTTGTTGTAAGGGTGTTCCCGCCCTGGTACCGCAGTTGGTGGGCCTATCTTATTTATATAGCCATTGCCTGTGCGCTTATTTATAGTTATCTGAAATACCGCTCAAGGCAGGCACAATTAAAATATGAGGTCGATTTGCAAAAAGTGGAAGTGCAGCGGCAAAAGGCCGAGCGGGAGAGAGCCGCGGTAGCGCTGGCTCTTGAAAAAGCAGAACATGAAAAGGATGCTGCCGAACTGGAAACTGAGCGTACTCAAAGGGCGCTGGAGCAGTCGGAGCGGGAAACGGAAAAAGCTATTGCAGATAAGGAGCGGGAGGTGGCCGAACGCCGCGCGTCCTTCTTCACCCATATTTCCCACGAGTTCAGAACGCCCCTGACGCTGATCATTAATCCCATTAAAGATATACTGGAAAAAAGCGCACTATTGCCCGAAAAAGAGGAAAGGGAAATGGAAATTGTGTACCGGAATGCCCGCAGGATGCTGAGCCTCACTACCCAGCTGTTACTATTCCGCAGAGAGGAAAGCGGCTGGGATAAAATACATCCGGCTAAACTGGAACTGGTGGAACTTTGTAAAGAGATCTATTTATGCTTTGTGCAGCAGGCTCAGGCGAAAAATATCAGCTATCAATTTAACTGTACTGAAGCGGAAATTGAGCTTTACGCAGACAGGGAAAAACTTGAAATTATTTTTTATAACCTGTTGTCTAACGCGCTGAAATATACACCGGCGGAAGGCAATATTTCATTTTCAATTATCGCAGCCGCTGTTGGTGTAGACATTGTTATCGCCGATAACGGCCCGGGTATTCCCATAAACAGCGCGGAAAAAGTATTTGAAAAATTTTATCAGGCGAAAGACGCAGCCGGTGGTGGAAAACCGGGATTCGGCATTGGGTTGTACCTGGCCCGCCAGTTTGCATTGGCCCATCAGGGCGATATAAAATATACAGGCACTCCTGAAACGGGAGCTGTTTTTGAGGTTCACTTATTGAAAGGAGCCGGTCATTTTAGTGAGGAGCAATTAGGGCAGCAGGATGTTCCCGCGCCGTCAGTATTCCAGGAAATAAGGCAGGATCTGGAAGGACAGGAACCTGTGGTACCGATGCGTTCGGCTGTAACAGCAGATACCGGTGGCCTGGTTGCCAGCGAAAAACAATCGGTACTGGTTGTTGACGACGACGATACGATCAGGGAATACCTTAAACTGATTTTTGAAGAGAGGTACCAAGTGTATGACGCGGCTAACGGAACCGATGGTCTCGCCCTGGCGGGAAAACTATTGCCAGATATCATTATAACCGATATTACAATGGAAAGATTAAGTGGTATCGACCTGTGTCACAAGATCAAAGAAAGCGCGGTGCTGGGACATATTCCCGTGATATTACTTACCGGAACTTCCAGCGATGCATTAAAATTACAAGGCGTAAAACAAGGCGCAGATGATTATATCATTAAACCCTTTGACAAGGAGCTGCTTTTAGCCCGGGTGGCCAACCTGCTGAAGAATAAGAACAGCCTGCAACGCTATTTCTATAATGAAATTACCCTCACCGCGCAGGATACGAAAATTCCGGAGCAATACCGTCAATTTTTAGAAACCTGCATCCGGCTGGTGGAAGAACATCTGGATGATGATGAGTTTACTGGCAAAAAGCTGGCTGCCGCTTTAGGCATGAGCTATTCGGCGCTCACCAAAAGGGTAAAAGCCGTTTCGGGGCAGTCGCTCAATAGCTTTATCCGCTTTGTCCGTTTAAGAAAAGCCGCCCGGTTGTTTATTGATACAACTGCCAATGTGAACGAAGTGGCCACCACTATCGGCATTTTTGATGCCCGCTATTTCAGGGAGCAGTTTAGCAAGCAATTTGGGATGAACCCTTCTGAGTTTATAAAAAAATACCGCAAGCCCTTTGCTAATAAATTTACAATAAATAAAGATATCATGAATAAAGGGCAGGCCGGGTAACAGGCCTCTTTCAGCGATCCTTGCTGCAGGAATTTTAAAAAAATGTTCCGGAATAAAATTTGCGTTTTGCCAAGCCTGGCTACTTTGTGTCCTTTCTATAAGCTGATAATCAACATTTTAAAATTGGTATTTGATAATTGACATTTTTTCTAAAATGTCAGTTTACCCCCCTTTTTTTGATAACCACCCACCGTTTGTCCTTCATTTCACAGTTTAATATTGCAATCGTAGCCGCTGCATTTATCTAGCTAAATCGGTTTACCTCAAAAGCTAATAAAAAGTGCTAAACGGATTAAGTGCTGCATACTAACGATTGTTAAAATGTTCAAGAAAAAGAAATCCATACATACGATTGCGAGGGATCTGGGCGTGTCAGCCACCACCATTTCTTTCATCATCAATGGTAAGGCGAAGGAAAATCGCATCAGCAGTGAACTGATTAAGAAGGTGGAAGATCATTTAGGCCATATTAATTACAAGCCGGATATTATCGCCCAAAGCCTCAGAACGGGGAAAAGCAATCTGATTGGAATGCTGATGGAAGATATATCAGATGCTTTTTTTTCCTCCATCGCCAGAGGTGTGGAAATGGGGTTGGAGAACAGCGGCTATAAATTGCTTTTTATAAGCACCAAAAATAAGACCGCCGATGCCAGCCTTATCCTGGATTTGTTAAAAGAGCATAAGGTAGATGCCTTTATTATAGCGCCCAGTCCGGGACTGGAGCAGGAGATCTCAGAATTAATTGAATCCGGCAAACCCGTTGTTTTATACGACCGCTATTTTAAGACGCTGAACACCTGCAATATTATGATCGACAACCGGGGTGGCGCCTATATGGGCACCATGGAGCTGTTTAATAACGATTATAAAGAAGTGGCCTTTGTTACGCTGCGCTCCGACCAGGTGCAAATGGCCGACCGGTTGCTGGGATATAAGGATGCCCTGGCGCAGATCGGGCAGTCAAAAACGATCCTGCTGGAGATCCCTTATAACCTTGATATTCATCAAACCTCACTACAAATAAGAAACTTTTTTAAGAAGAATAAAACGGTGGAGGCGGTGCTGTTTGCCACCAACTACCTGGCCATAGCGGGTTTGCAGGCTTTAAAAGACCTGGGATGGGTAGTCGGAAGCGATATCGGTATAGTGGGTTTTGATGATAACGCTCATTTTAGTTTATTCTCACCTTCTGTAACAGCGGTGGCACAGCCTGTAGGGGAGATCTCCAGGGCGATCGTTCAAAATATAAGAGAAGCGCTTACAGCAGAACGGATCTGCGAACCCCGCACCATCGTATTGCCGGCGCAGCTCATCAGAAGGGAATCTTCAGTAAAACCACTAGTATAATTATTTAACCACAGCTAAATCGATTTAAAAAACAACAACAATTATTATATGAAAAAGAGTAAACGATTGCCAAAATGGACCTGCTTAATAGCCTGGTGGGTTTTTCTTGCCATTTGCCCGCATTTTGCAATGGCCCAAACGCAAACAGTAACCGGCAAAATAGCAGATGCAAAGACGGGCCAGCCGGTTATTGGCGCCTCCGTTTTTGTAAAAGGATCTACCTCGGGCACCAAAACGAACGACGCCGGTTCCTTTTCCTTAAACGCCCCGGACCATGCTACACTGGTAATTACTGCTGTCGGTTATTTGCAGCAGGAAGTTGGGGCAAATGCCAGGTTAGACAATCTATTGCTGGAGCCAGGTTCCAAAGATCTGGACCAGGTAGTGGTGGTGGGATATGGCACCCAGAAAAAAGCCACCCTTACCGGCTCGGTGGAAACTGTTTCATCAAAAGCATTCCAGGACCGGGCGGTAACCAATATTGGCCTTGCGTTACAGGGCGAAACGCCAGGACTGGTGGTGACGCGTACTTCCCCGCGCCCCGGCAATGAGGGCCTGAACTTTGTGATCAGGGGGTTGAGCTCCGTAAACGGGAGCACCCCACTGATCGTTGTAGACGGAACGCCTGCATTGAATAACTTCTCCTTTTTAAATCTGAACCCGGATGATATAGAAAGTATTTCGGTATTGAAGGATGCTGCCGGTTCCATTTATGGTAGTGCGGCTTCTAACGGGGTTATCCTCGTGACGACCAAGCGGGGAAAAGGTAAAACTCATTATGATATTGGTAGCAATACGCGTTTTACTACCAATGGTATCACCGGTTATTCGCCCAGTATGCAACAGTATGCAACGATGTGGATCGATGCCAACAAAGAAGAAGCAACACCCAACTGGTGGGTTTGGGGTACGCAGGACAATTTGCTGAAGATGCAGCAGGGCGTGGAAGGGGCGTATCATTTTGCTACCTGGCCCAATGTTGACTATTTTATTTTTAATACCAACCGCATCAAGGAACTGTTTGCCACCCGTTATTCGTACCAGAATAACCTGAGCATCTCCGGTGGTACCGATAAATCGGCCTACCGCCTGTCTTTCCTGATGGCGGATAATAAAGGAAATCTTGCTACGGCATATGATGGACAAAAGCAATACAATCTCCGGTTTAATTATGACATTAAACTATCCGACCGTTTAAAACTGGAAACCGGTGTCAGCGTGGTAGATGCCAAAACTTCCACACCTTCTGTAGGGCTGGATGCTACGCTATACGCAAACGACATGCCTTTTTTTCCCGCTAAAAACCCCTTCGGTCAATGGTTCCCTATTTTTAATGGGGTGGATGGCGGCGCCAACAGGAACCCGGCTGCTTTAACATCAGACGGGGGGAGGGATAACCAGAATTCACTCACTGGCAGGGTAGATCTGAAGGCTACTTACCAAATAGTAAAAGGACTGTCACTTGAGGCAAAGGCGTCCATGCAGAACGAACGCTTTACGGAAGATAAATATATATTGGCTGTACCGATATATAACTGGTATGGCACCAGGCAGACGGGCTGGGCAGGAGGCACAGACACTACCAAAACCAGTTATTATGCCAAGTCGTGGACCAGCACCCTGCAATATTATTCAGCGTTGCTGCGGTACAATACCTCTTTCAAACAATTGCATAATATCTCGGCATTTGCAGGTATCGAAGCCCAAAAAACCGATTATAAGTGGATTGACGCCAATCGTGTAGGATTTACGGACCTGGGTGTTGAGAACATTAGCCTGGCCTCTACCGCTGTGCAAACCAACAATGGGTTTAGTTCGCAATACGGCAACTATGCCTACCTGGGCCGGTTCAATTATAACTACGCGGAAAAATATCTGTTAGAACTGCAGGGCAGGATCGATGGGAGCTCCCGCTTCGCTACCGGTCATAAGTTTCAGAACTATGGCGGCGCTTCTGTTGGCTGGGTATTTACAAAGGAAGATTTCTTAAATGGGCTTAACCCTGTTCTTAATTTTGGTAAGCTGCGGGCAAGCTACGGCACCTCCGGCAACCAGGCAACCGGCCTGGGTGAATTTGACTATTTGTCGCTGGTAAAAATAGGCACCACTGTTTTGGGATTGCCGGCGGCATTACAAAATTCTTCCTCCCTGCTTAATAATGGTATCATCAGTTATGACCGCACATGGGAGCGGGTAAAGATGAAGAATATCGCCCTTGACCTGGGATTTCTGAAGAACCGCCTGAATACAACTTTTGAATATTTCGGCAAGGATAATATCGGGATGCTGGTTAATGTAAATTATCCTTCTGTTTTGGGCGGTGCTGCACCTAAAACCAATAGCGGGCACTTCAGCACCAAGGGCTGGGAAGCCATTCTGAAGTGGGATGATCATGTAAAGGATTTTGCCTATAATATTGCATTGACGCTAAGTAATACCACTACAAAAGTAACCGGTGTTCAGGGCGCAGATTCGTACTCCCCCGGTAAAATGGGCATTGTGAATGGCTATCCTTATCAGCCCTGGTTTGTGTACAAAACCGATGGCTATTTTAAAGACCAGGCCGATGTAGATGCCTATTATGCCCAGTATGGCAGCAGCCCCGATCTGGCGGGTTTACCGAAGAACAATGCGGCCGTTGCTTTACGCCCCGGCGACACTAAAAAAATGGCGGGCTCTGGCGGAACGATAACGGGTTCCGGCAATGGCACCAGTTCACTGGTTTACGCCGGTGATGGCACACCGCATTATACATTTGGTACCAACCTGGGCGCTTCCTGGAAGGGATTCGATATCAGCGCGTTTTTCCAGGGACAGTTAAAACAACTGATCATGCGCAACGGCTGGATGTCTTATCCGTTTAATGCGCTTTATACGAATCAGAACCCTTCTTTCCTCGGTAAAACATGGACTACTGATGATCCCAATGCGCCTTATCCACGCTTAACGGTTAATCCTACCCGTGCAAAATGGGATTATGCCAACAACGACTTTATGCTGCAGAACAACCGGTACATCCGCTTAAAAGCGCTGATCGTTGGCTATAACCTGCCGCAGGCCTGGATCAGGAAACTGAAACTGGAAAAAGTGCGCGTTTATTTTTCAGGAAATGATTTATGGGAACTGGCCCATGTTAAGGACGGGTTTGATCCCGAGATGGGCGAGACCTCGCAAAATTCGGGTTATCCGTTTGCCCGCACCTGGGCATTTGGTATAAACATAGGATTCTAATCATGCTAAAATATTTATAAGATGAAACGACTGTCAACATATATTATGGCCGGAGCGCTGATCTGCCTTGCTGCCTGCCAGAAAAATTTTATAGACTTAAAGCCCACTGCGAATTTTACGGATGCGGTATATTTTAAAAAGCCCGCGGATTTTAAAACATATGCTACCGGGTTTTACGGAAAACTTCCGGGCTGGGATTTTAATACGATGGACAATAATTCCGACCTGTCGGCCAACGCCAACAATGCTGATTATGACCTGGGGCATGGTACTATTGCTGCCAGCACCAGCGGATCCTGGGATTATTCGGGTATCCGCAGTTGCAATACCTTATTATCAAAAGCCAGCGGCTATACTGGTGGGGGCAATATCAGCCAGTATGTGGGCGAAGCTTATTTCTTTCGTGCCTTTGCTTATTTTGGCTTATTGAAAACCTATGGGGGCGTGCCTGTTGACACTACCGTATTGACCACAAGTTCCCCGGAATTATTTGCGCCCCGCAACAGCCGCTATGAAGTGGTAAAGCAGATCCTTTCGGATCTGAACGGAGCCATTGCTAATTTGCCCACCGAACAAAATATACCGGCTACCGATAAGGGCCGCGTAAGTAAATGGGCGGCCGAAGCCGTCAAAGCGCAGGTGGAATTATATGAGGCAACCTGGGAAAAATATGTAGGCCAGTCTACCGATGGCGACGGTAAAGCAACAGGTGGCGGTACCGCGGGGTATGATGCGGCGAATGTAAAAAATTATTTAGCAGATGCTGTGGCCCTGTGTAAAGACATTATGGATAATGGCGGATACGAAATATGGAATAAAAACGGGGTAACCAGCATGGCCAATGCAAGTTCCTGGTATTTATTTAACCTGGAAGACGCGGCCAGCAACCCGGGGGGATTTGATAAGTCGGGCAACAAGGAATTTATTCTATACACCGTGTATGACTATACGCTGAAAAAAGGCGGAAAAAATATTACCTGGACCTCCTGGCAACTCTATCCCAGCCGCAAGTTTGTAGATATGGCGGTGTGTAGTGACGGCCTGCCTCCAGACAAATCGCCCTTGTTCCAGGGATACCACAAAACGGGTGATGAATTTAAGAACAGGGACTACCGTTTGATCAATTATTTGTACGGTAATGCCGCTCCAGCAACTGCTGTTACATTGGATTATGGCAGCCTGGGCGCCAGCGGGTATGCCAATAGTAAATATGCTGTGTACGGTTATGGAAGCCGCAGGACGGACAATACGGAATCAGCCAATTATCCCATTATTCGTTTAGCGGAAGTATACCTGATGTATGCCGAAGCTTTATATGAGTTGAATGGCGCTATTACGGACGCGCAGTTAGATGCTTCTGTTAATAAGCTGAGAGACAGGGGGGCTGTAGCGCACCTGAGTAATGCTTTGGTTACAGCAAACGGCCTGGATATGCTTACGGAGATCCGCCGGGAACGAGCCGTGGAATTATATCGCGAAGGCCGCCGTTTTGACGATCTGAAACGCTGGGGTATCCTGGAAGCTGCGCTGAACCCCTCCCGCCTGGGAATGGTGGTGGGCGATGCGTCGTATAACACGCCCTTTAAAGATGCCTCGGGTAATGCCACATCGCTCTATCATCCCTCCACTTATGTATTGGGAGAAGAAGCGGTGCAAACGCCAAAAGGTACCCTGAGTTGCGTGGTGGTAGACAGTAAAACAAATCATTCGGTTGCCAAAAAACATTATTTGTATCCGGTACCACTGAGCCAGATCACATTAAACAATAAACTGCTTCAGAACCCGGGCTATTAATAAGGGCATTTCATTATTCATTTTTAATAAAAGATTTTATGCGAAATAAATTCATCTGTTTAATAGGAAGCTTATTTATAGCAACTTTTATAATAATAGGCTGCGAAAAAGGGCCCGCCTACCGGACCTTCACTTATCCCGTTCCGGTTGCCTCCGGTATGAGCCCGGTCACCGGCTACCCCGGTAGTAATGTTAGCATCACAGGATCAAATTTTGACACCCTTACGGGGGCCGTAAAAGTTTGGTTTGGCGGTATTCCGGCAACCACTGTGGTAAGCTGCTCCAATAACCAGATTGTAGTGCAGGTGCCTGCAACGGCCACATCAGGAAAAGTAAGCCTGCAGGTATGGACCAATAAGCTCGATTCTATAGGCACTTTCACCGTTACCCCACGTAATTAATAATTTTTTGTAGGAACATACAACGATAAAAAATAAACACATGAAACGAAATGGCAATCTTATTTTGCTGACGGCTTGTTTTTTTTGTTGCCTTAGCGCCTGTCAAAAAGCATTCCGGGAAAAAGATCCCGCATCGGTACTATTATCTAAAGAGAATCAGGATAACCTTGCGCTGATGGAAGACTCCCTGGTAAGCGGTTATATTAATGATGACTTCAGTAAAATGGATACGCTCAACTGGAATGCTCCGGCGGGCCGTCTTGAAAATGGTAAAATGGCCGCTACCATGTGGCTGCAGAACGCTACGGTTCCTTATTACCGTGGCGATTTTAGCCGCAAGAACGGTCTCACTATTAATAAAGATAATTACCCGGTGATCGCCATAAAAATGCGGAAGCCGCCTAAGTCTAACTTCTTTTTTGATACCAACCTCGGCTCTTACAATAACCGCAACAACAACCATACGGTAATTAAACAGCCGGATGGCAGCAATATCTACTACTGGGACCTGCGCAATGGGGGACTGGGCACAAACCCCGTGCCTGGGGGGGATGTTTTCCTGTGGAGGTTTCAGTTCAAACTGGCAGAAGTGGAGCTTACGCAGGCCCAGTTGGCGGCGGGAGATATCGGTTATACCGTATCGTGGATCAAAAGCTTCCGATCGGTAGAAGACATGCGGGCAAAATTGAATATACCACCACCAACGCCCTATTCGTTTGATAAACAATTCAAGCATCCC
The DNA here is from genome assembly GCF_000243115.2 of Niabella soli DSM 19437. Lineage (NCBI taxonomy): Bacteria > Pseudomonadati > Bacteroidota > Chitinophagia > Chitinophagales > Chitinophagaceae > Niabella > Niabella soli. The sequence continues at coordinate 4,634,845 of NZ_CP007035.1, forward strand.
GGTCTCCTGCATTCCAAAGCGGATCTCAACCGCATCCGGTCGCTGGTGCTGGATCAGAAACCCCAGGCTTATGCCTGTTACCAGTTGTTGCAAAACGATTACCATTCTCATTCCGATTACTTGTTGCGCGGACCGTTTACTTATTTTACCAGGGATAATAATGTATATGTCGACGGAGTGCGCGGCGGTTCTGTAAAAGCCCTCGTAGAGCGCGATGTGCTGGGTGCTTATTACAATGCCCTGATGTGGTATATTACCGGCGACACCCTGCATGCACGAAAATCCGTACAGATATTGGACGCGTACGCTAATAAAGCCGTTGGCATAGTTGGCGGGGATGCACAGTTAAACGGATTGTATGGTTTTTTGCTGGCGAACGCTGGTGAGATCATGCGCTATACCTATGATAAATGGCCGGAGACCTCGGCTATTCAATTAGGTAAAATGCTGCAGACCGCATTCTACCCAACCTTGCGCAATTTTAGTCCGGCTTCGCATGGCAACTGGGATATCATTTGCATGAAAGCCCTGATGGCCATTGCGGTTTATACGGATGATGCCGCCATGGTTAACAAGGTGGTCACGTATTTCTATCATGGCGAAGGCAACGGCAGTATCGATCAATACATTGTTTCGGATGCCGGGCAATTGCAGGAAAGCAACCGGGACCAGGCGCATTCCATGCTGGCATTGGGCTCGCTGGCAGAGCTATGTGAAATTGCCGAGCACCAGGGGATACCCTTATATGCGGCATCAGCGAACGCTATTATGCGCGGGTATGAATATACAGCAGCTTATAATTTAGGGAATACGGTTTCCTTCCGTACCTGGTATGATTATCATGAACGGAACTATAAAGATTATACGCCCGAACATATCTCGGATAATGCACGGGGTAGCTTTCGTGCGGTGTTTGAAATGGCTTATAACCATTATGTAACGCAAAAAGGATTGTCGATGCCTTACACAGAGCAGGTGTTGCAACACATCCGGCCGGAAGGTGCGCCTGCCTGGGCCGATAATCCGGGTTATGGTACTTTGTTATTTAACCGCTGGGAATAAATTTGTATGAAATTACTCGCCCTTGCCCTTTTAGCAGCCCTGTTCCTGGGGAGTTGTAAAACTGCTTCGGTGAAAACGGACAGCACATTGCGTTATTGCCTCCGGCAGGCTTCAAAAACACTGGCAGCAGCGGAAGCTACCGTAAGCATTCCCCGAAGCATTGCTCCCGGAAGCCGGAAGTGGTATTGTGTAAATTACCGGGACTGGACCAGCGGCTTCTGGCCGGGCATATTATGGTATGCGTATGAATTTAATAAGCAGCCAAAATGGAAAACAGCCGCGGAATGCTATTCGCGGTTGCTGTTTCCACTGGTAGACTCGTCTGCAATTGATCATGATATCGGCTTTCAGTTGTATTGCAGTGCGGGCAATGGATACCGGTTAACGGGGGACAGCTTGTACAGGAACATTCTTTTACGCGCTGCAGATTCACTCGCCACATTGTATAATGCAAAAGTTGGAACTATTTTGTCATGGCCCCGAGAAGTTCCGGGAGTAGACTGGCCGTTGCGGCATAACACCATTATGGATAATATGATTAACCTGGAGCTGCTATTCTGGGCTTCTAAACACGGCGGCGGGAAGAGGCTGTATGATATGGCAGTGAGTCATGCCACCGTCACGATGAGGAATCAGTTCAGGCCTGATTATACTTCGTATCATGTTGTTGTTTACGATACGGCTACCGGCAAAAAAATAAGAGGAATCACGCACCAGGGTTTTAGCGATGGCAGTATGTGGGCGCGCGGACAGGCATGGGCTATTTACGGGTATACCATGGTGTACAGGGAAACGAAAGACCAGCGGTTTCTTGATTTTGCTCAAAAGGTAACTGATGTATACCTGGAAAAATTGCCCAAAGATCTAATACCTTATTGGGATTTCGATGATCCGGCTATTCCCGCTGCGCCCCGTGATGCTTCTGCAGCGGCGGTTACAGCTTCGGCATTGTTGGAATTATCAACCTTTGTAACGGATAGAGCAAGGTCAAAAATGTATTTCGACAAGGCGGTTGCAATGCTGACGGCCTTATCTTCTGAAAAATACCAAAGTCGTAACACCAATGATGCATTCCTTTTACACAGCACCGGTCATAAGCCCAATGGCGGGGAAATAGATGCATCCATTATTTACGCAGATTATTATTATATCGAAGCTCTATTGCGGCTAAAAAAATTAAAGGAGCAACGATCTTTTTATGAAAAATTATAACAAGTGAAGTATTTATTATTTATCATATGCATTTTATTTTTTTCCGGTATTGTTAGCGCTCAGCGGATTATTGACGGCTCTTTAGTTACAATTCAATCTCCCGGTAAAAACCTTACAGTGCGTTGCTATCAAAAAAAAATGTCTGATACAACACGTGCACTGTTTTATACGGTTGATTATAAAGGTCAACCGGTGATCGGCGAATCATTGCTGGATATTAAACTGGACAATCACCTGAGCGAACAGGCGATGGCGCTTAAAGTGGATGGACATAAGGATTGGTGTGAAAATTTAAAGATAACGCATATTGATTATGTGGCTAAAGATAGCAGCTGGCAGCCGGTTTACGGTGAGCAAAAAAATATCAGGGATCATTATAACGAAGCTGTTATTCATTTGATAAAAGATGACAACCCTATTTACAAGCTGGACGTACAGCTACGGGCCTACGATGAAGGTGTTGCATTGCGCTACTTTTTCCCGGAAAATGAAAAAGGCACTTATTACCGTGTTATGAATGAACGTACAGAATTTGCCCTGCCTGCCGGAACCAAAGTCTGGCACCATGAATGGGCGCAGGCACCGTATCAATTGCTTCCATTAAATAACTGGCCCGCTGAAAGTGAAAGACCACTGACACTGGAGCTGCCCAATGGCTGGTATGCCTGCCTGGCAGAAGCGGCGATGGTAGATTACGCGCGTACGAAATTTAAATTAAGCGATATCCGGCCCCACACGATCGTTACATCAATGTATACGCCTGTTGACCTGATCTCGCCCGTGGGTACGCCCTGGAGGGTGATCATGATCGCCGAGCGCGCAGGCGACCTGGTGCAAAATAACAGCTTGTTGCTGAACCTTAATGAACCGTCAAAAATAAAAGACGTGGGTTGGATAAAGCCCGGAAAGATCATGCGGGTAATGACGCAAACCACCAAAGATGCTTTTGATAATATAGATTTCGCGCAGCAACATGGATTACAATATATTTTATTCGATTGGAAATGGTATGGTCCTGCATTTAGTTTTGCTTCCGACGCCACAAAAGTTGCGATACCGGATTTTGATCTGCCCGCTATTATTAAATACGGGAAAGAGAAGGGCATCGGGGTTTGGTTGTATGTAAACCAGCAGGCGTTACTGGCGCAGTCCGATTCTCTGTTTAGGGTGTACCGGGATTGGGGCGTAAAAGGCGTTAAGTTTGGTTTTGTACAGGCAGGGTCGCACCGCTGGACAACCTGGATAGAAGCGCTATTCAGCAAAGCTGCCGCGAACAGGATAATGGTGAATGTTCATGATGACTGGCGCCCCACCGGCGAACAGCGGACATGGCCCAACCTGATGACTGCGGAAGGCATCAGGGGCAATGAAGAAATGCCCGATGCAACGCATAATACCGTTTTACCCTTTACCAGGTTTATAGCCGGGGCGGCGGATTATACAATTTGTTATTATGATAAAAGGATCAAAACCACACACGCCCACCAATTAGCATTAGCCGCCATATATTATAGCCCGGTACAAACACTGTTTTGGTACGATAAACCGGCAATGAGCAACAATGAGCCGGAACTGAGCTTCTGGAAAAACATCCCCACAAGCTGGGATGAAACGAAAGTGCTTCAGGGGCACCCGGGCGCCTTTATCATAACTGCCCGCAGAAAGGGACAGGAGTGGTTTGTGGGTACTATAACGAATGACGAGGCCCGGCGGGTGACGATCAGTTTTGATTTTTTGCCGGCCGGTAAAAAATACGAGGCAACCGTTTATAGTGATGATGATACTGTAAATACAAATACCAAAGTGGGTGTAAAAAAAATAGGTATAACTTCAAAAACGGTTTTGCCGGTTCAGCTCAAACCTTCGGGCGGACAGGCGATATGGCTGCAACCACTATAAACTTAAAATAAAAAATGATGCAAATAAATACTGCGGGGGATTTAAACAAATCGGTAAACGGAGGTAAAGCGCTGTTCGGCATATCCATTATAGCCGCACTGGCCGGCTTTATTTTCGGATTTGATACGGTTGTGATTTCTGGTGCCAATATGCCAATAAAGGAATTGTGGCATACGTCTCCCTGGTTTCATGGCTTTTTTATTATGTCGATGGCATTATGGGGCACCGTGATCGGGTCCATATTCGGGGGCATTCCAACAGAAAAATATGGAAGAAAAAAGGTCTTGCTTTGGGTAGGTATATTTTTTACCGTTTCTTCAATCGGGTCGGCATTAGCGCAGGATGCTTATGTCTTTTCTTTCTTCAGGTTTATTGGCGGGGTGGGGATCGGCATCTCTTCCGTTGCCGCGCCTACTTATATTTCAGAGATTTCCACACCAGGAACGAGGGGCCGGCTGGGCGCCATGTATCAGTTCAATATTGTGTTCGGTATCCTGATCGCATTCCTCTCCAATTATTTTTTAAAAGGCATGGGCGGTGCAAATGATTGGCGCTGGATGCTGGGCGTAATGGCCATCCCATCGTTGATTTATACATTGCTGGTGTTTTCCATTCCTGAAAGTCCGCGCTGGCTGATCGCCCGCAAAGGAGATGATAATGCTGCCCGGCAGGTATTGCAGCAATTGGGTATTGGAAATATTGCCGCCGAAATGGATGATATAAAAAACAGTGCGGCAAAAGAACAGCAAAACGGCAGCCTTGGATTTTTTAATAAAAAATACTGTCCTGTTGTATGGCTGGCTTTTTTTGTGGCTTTTTTTAATCAATGGTCGGGCATTAATTTTATCCTGTACTATGCGCCGGAGATTTTAGAGCGTGCCGGCCTGGCCTCAAAAGACTCATTGCTGAACTCCATTGCCATTGGCGGGACCAATCTTGTTTTCACGTTTGTCGGTTTATACTTTATTGATCGTGTGGGAAGAAAAACCCTGTTGCTTTGGGGCGCTGTTGGTTATATTATCAGCTTAAGTATGGTTGCTTTTGCTTTTTATACGCACGCGTCTCCTATGTTCTTGTTATCCTTTCTTTTGCTGTTTATTGCATCGCACGCAATTGGGCAAGGTGCTGTTATCTGGGTGTTTATCTCTGAGATATTTCCCAATAATATCCGGGCACTGGGTCAGTCGTTTGGAGCCAGTGTGCATTGGGTGTTCGCGGCACTGATCACGCTGATTACCCCTGTTTTTCTTGATGCAAACGATGGTGTTTTTAAAGATAACCCCTGGCCAATATTTGCTTTTTTTGCTTTTATGATGTTCCTGGAACTTGTGTGGATACTAACCAGGGTGCCCGAAACGAAAGGTGCGTCATTGGAGGAACTGGAAAAAAAACTGATAAAATGAAAAAGATCGCAGGCGTTGTATTATTACTGGTTTTATATACTGGCGCAGCCGCACAACAATTAAAGGTTTATCCCGGACCAGAGCATGCGCCGGCGTCTTTATATAACGGTGACTTTACCGTAAAAGTGCGCAAGCTCGGGGGCATATGGCAGCAATTGTATACCTATAATGTAAAGGTGGATGAAGTTGTGGCTGCAAAACATATGGTGCGTGACGCTTCCCTATGCGCTTTTGATTTTTCCGGAGAGGTGGAATTGTCGGTTACCAATAACAAAGGGAGCATTCGTTCGGCACGCGTCAGGCCTTTGTCGTATGACATTGGGTCGGAGGTGAAAGGGAATACGCTATATTTTAAATTACGGAAGCCGCGCAATTTGTCGGTAGAAATCAACGGCGATATTTTTCATAACCTGCATTTATTCGCCAACCCCGTTGATGATTTCGTATACAATAAAAGCGATACCAATGTTATTTATTTTGGCCCGGGCATACATGATTTTGGTAAAGTACTTAAAGTGCCATCTGGCAAAATTGTATATGTAGCGGGTGGTGCTGTTCTGATGGGACAGTTGTTGGTAGATCATGCGCATGATGTGAAAATTATGGGTCGGGGTATTATTGATGTTTCAGTAAAGCAGGGCGTTCGTATCGCCAATTCAAAAAATGTATTAGTGGAAGGTATTTGTCTTACCCAGTGTCCCACGGGAGGTTCGGATAATGTCGTTATCCGCAATGTAAAAAGCATCAGTTATTATGGCTGGGGCGATGGTCTGAATGTCTTCGCCAGTAACAATGTGTTATTTGATGGCGTTTTTTGCCGCAATTCCGATGATTGTACAACGGTATACGGAACGCGCGGAGGATTTGCGGGAGGATGCAATAATATCGTGATGGAAAACGCCAGCCTGTGGGCCGATGTGGCGCATCCTATCCTGATCGGTACCCATGGGAATTCCCCTCATCCCGATACCCTCCAGAATATTATCTACAGGAATATTGATATCATGGATCATAAAGAAGCGCAGGTGGACTACCAGGGCTGTATGAGCATTGATGCCGGTGATAATAACCTGGTACGTAATGTTCGTTTTGAAAATATCCGGGTGGAAGATTTCCGGCAGGGGCAGTTAGTCAACCTGCGGGTATTCTTTAATAAAAAATACTGTACATCGCCCGGTCGGGGTATTGAGAACGTATTGTTCAAAGACATTGTCTACAATGGCGCACATGCTGAATTATCTGTAATTGCCGGGTACAGTGATGACCGGAAAATAAAAAACATCGTTTTTGAAAATTTGCGTATAAACGGTAAGTTGATTTATGACGATATGCCGTCTAAACCCAAATGGTATAAAACAAGCGATATCGCGAGATTTTTTGTTGGAGAGCACGTTGAGGATATTCAATTCCGGAAGCAGTAAATACGTTGATCATGTTGTTGGAACATATAAAAGGAGGTAAGATGAGGTTCAAAAGTATATTATTAGCGCTTTTGGTGCTGTCAGTTTCTGTGGTGCATGCGCAGTCCCACTATCCCGGTCAGCATGAAGGTAAATTTGCAATAAAAGACCGGCTAAAGCCCGCAGTGTACAGTTTTGATCTTTCGGAAGTAAAGCTGCTTGACAGTCGGTTTAAGGAAAATATGCTCCGGGAGCAGCATTGGCTTCTGGCCATCAGCCTCAAAAGCCTGTTGCATAGTTTTTATACCAATGCCGGAATGTATGATGCCAATGAAGGCGGTTATGATGAAATAAAGAAATATGCGGGGTGGGAGTCCATGGATTGTGAATTGCGCGGCCATTCAACGGGTCATATTTTATCCGGACTGGCATTAATGTATGCTTCAACGGGGGAGCAGATCTATAAATCAAAGGGCGATACGATTATAAAAGCTTTGGCTGCGATTCAGAAAACATTGAATCAAAATGGATACATCAGCGCATTTCCGCAGGAATTTATCAACCGGAATATCCGGGGTGAAAAAGTTTGGGCGCCCTGGTATACGCTGCATAAAATTCTGGCGGGCGTGTTGGATCAATATTTATATTGCAACAACGACCAGGCATTGGATATAGCCAAAAACTTTTCTGCCTGGGCTTATAAAAAACTGCATCCGCTTACAGCAGGCCAGCGGACGTTAATGCTGCGGAATGAATTTGGAGGAATGAATGAGGTCTTTTTTAATCTTTACGCTATAACAGGAGATGAAAAAGATAAATGGTTGGGCAATTTTTTCTATGATAACCGGATGCTTGATCCCTTAAAAGCCGGGATCGACAATCTAAAAGGTGCACATGCCAATACCTACATTCCCAAACTACTTGGCGTAACACGCGATTATGAAATTGAAGGCAATGCGGGCGGAGATGCTGTTGTTCGCTTCTTCTGGCAAAGGGTCACAACACATCATTCTTTTGCTACCGGCAGCAATAGCGATCGCGAACATTTTTTTCAACCGGATGCCATTTCGACCCATTTAACCGGGTATACCGGCGAAAGCTGCAATGTGTATAATATGCTGAAGCTGACGCGTCATTTGTACATTCACAGCGGCAATGTAAAATATGCCGATTATTATGAGAAAGCATTGTTCAACCATATCCTGGGTCAGCAGGATCCGGCCACCGGTATGATCGCTTATTTTTTACCCATGCTGCCCGGCGCGCACAAAGTCTATAGTACCCCCGACAGTTCGTTTTGGTGCTGCGTAGGCACGGGTTTTGAAAATCAGGCAAAATATGGCGAGGGCATCTATTATCATACTCAAAATGATTTATATATCAACCTTTTTATTCCTTCTGATCTGAATTGGAAAGAGAAAAGTTTCAGGCTAATGCAGCAGACAAAATTTCCGGAAGACGGAAATATGAAGTTCACGATTGATGAGGCTCCTGAATTTCCCCTCACCATAAACATCCGTTATCCTGACTGGGTGGCAGGGAGGCCAACGATTACAATAAATGGCCGATCAATAAAAATAGAACAGGCGGCCGATAGCTATATTTCTATTAAGCGTATATGGAAAAAGAACGATCGCATTGAAGTGAACTATCGGATGCAGTTGCGGACCATTCCTGCGAATGACAACCCGTCTGTTGCTGCAATTGCCTATGGTCCGGTAGTGCTGGCCGGCATAATGGGCACCGGGAACTTTAAGGGTAGGGAGCCTTATTCGGATCCGGCGAAGCACAATGATTACTATACTTACAACTATAATGTTCCGGCGAATATTGATACTGTATTGTCACTTGATGCAGCGAACATTAATCAGTATATAAAACAGGTAAAGGAGCAGCCGCTCACGTTTAAAACGGCTAAAGAACAAGTTGTATTAAGACCTTTGTATGATATTCACCGGGAACGCTATGTTGTATACTGGCACATCATTAAATAAATATTTTGAATGAACGGTATTAAAACAAAACGGATAATTTTTTTAATAGCTGCTGTTTTTCTTTGTGTTGTGCAGGTCGCCGCGCAGGAATACCAATGGTCTGTGCAATTGAAAAACTATATATCTGCCGAAACAAATGAAGCGCCTGATGCTTTTTTATGGATTCCGGACAACTGCCGGCAGGTGCGGGCGGTGATTGTAGGCCAGCATAATATGTGTGAGGAAACGATCTTTAATAATCCGGGTTTTCGACAAACCCTTCGGGCGCTGGGCTTTGCGGTTATTTGGATTACACCGGGCATAGATCAGCGATGGGATGTAAAAAATGGTTGTCAGCGCGTTTTTGACAATATGATGAAGGATCTTGCCGATGTAAGTGGTTATAGTGAGCTGGAGTTTGCACCTATTGTTCCATTGGGGCATTCGGCAATGGCGACCTTCCCCTGGAATTTCGCCGCGTGGAACAAGAACCGGACATTAGCGGTGATCTCCTACCATGGCGATGCGCCACGAACCAACCTTACCGGATACGGACTGGAGAATCTTGAGTGGGGCAGAAACAGGAATATTGATGGCATCCCTGGTTTGATGATCGAAGGAGAATATGAATGGTGGGAAGCAAGGGTGAACCCGGCTTTGGCATTCCGAATGATGTATCCTGAGAGCTGTATTTCTTTTTTATGTGACGCCGGGCATGGTCATTTTGATGTGTCTGACGAAGTGATAAACTACATCTGCCTGTTTTTAAAAAAAGCCGCGCAATACCGGCTGCCGGAAAACCAGCCATTGAATAAACCCGTGCCACTGCTCAATGTCAATCCTGGAAATGGCTGGCTGGCCCGGCGATGGGAGCCTTTTTCTTCAAAACGGCCACTTCCCGCGCCAGTGGCGCAATACAAAGGTGACCCCCATGATGCGTTCTGGTATTTTGATGAAGAGATAGCGGAAACAACCGAAAAATACTATGCGCATGAAAGAAAAAAAATGCCGCAATATATTAGTTTCTCCGCTGCTGGAAAGCTGTTTCCTTTCGATGCCCAAAGCCATGCGCAGTATAATGCAGGCGCATTGAAGCCTGAAGGCAAAACATTGGCCATTCATTTATCCGCTGTATTTACCGATTCACTTCATCAGGCCTATTCGAAAGCTCATTCAGGTATACCAACAGGCATCGAGCGCATATGTGGCCCGGTAGAAAAAATAAATGATACAACCTTTGCTCTACGATTTTATCGAATGGGGTTAAATAATGCAAAACGTACTAATGATGTCTGGTTGGCGGCTTATAACAAGGGAGATAGCATCTATAAAAGTACGGTGCAGCAGTTTAACTTTAAAGTAGTGTACCCGCTTACCGAAGGAAAACCTCAGCATATCTTATTTCCCGCAATAGCGGATGTAAAAGAAGGAACTGAATATGTCAGACTGAATGGGGAAGCTGACAGCGGATTGCCGGTTTATTATTATGTGCACCAGGGACCAGCAAAAATAGTTGGTAACAAGATTGTATTTACAAAAATACCCCCAAGGGCTAAATACCCGGTGAAGGTCACACTAATGGCGTGGCAATATGGAGTGGAAGGAAAAGTACAATCTGCCCCACCGGTGGAAAGAAGTTTTTACATAACCCGATAGTATTTTATATGATGACTGATAAATTTAAGTGGACGGTTGAATGGAACCTTGTGATCTCGGCATTTAAAAGAGTAGGGGCACTGCGTTATTGTTTTACTGGAACGATAGTACTATTGGTTACCACACATTCGATAGCCCAGCGTTTTACTCACCCGGGTATTCTGCTTGGCAAAACAGATATTGAGCGGATGCAGGTTGCTGTGCGATTAAAACAACAGCCGGTTTTTTCGGGATATGAAGTATTTGCCAGAGATCCGGCATCTCAATTTAACTATAAAATGCAAGGGCCTCTGGAAATGGTTGGCCGTAATCCGACGGTGGGCCAGTCGACTTATGATAATGACGCCAATGCCGCTTTTCAAAACGCGGTCATGTGGGCGATAACCGGCGACAAAAGATATTCCGAAAAATCAATAGCGCTTATTAATGCCTGGTCCCAAACGCTGAAATCGATCACCGGTCGTGATGCTATACTCATGGCGGGTTTGGGCCCCTTTAAAATGGTTAATGCTGCGGAGATTATCCGGTATACACATGCAGGGTGGAAAGAGGTCGACATTAAAATGACCGAGAAGCATTTTAAAGAAGTGGTTTATCCCATCTTAAAAGATTATGCGCCTTTTGCCAATGGGAACTGGGATGCTGCTGCCATGAAGACCTGCCTGGCAATAGGCGTATTTTGTAATGACCGGGAAATATTTGAAGCCGCTTTAAGCTATTATACCCATGGATGGGGAAATGGTAGTTTAAAAAATTACATTATAAACGCCGCGGGCCAGATACAGGAAAGCGGGCGCGACCAGCCTCATTCCCAATTAGGTATTGGCATGTTGGCTGAATGCTGCGCCATTGCCTGGAACCAGGGGCTGGATTTATATGCTTATGATGACAACCGCCTGCTAAAAGGTTTTGAATATGTGGCGAAATATAATTTGAACAATGATGATATGCCTTTTGAGGAATGGCTGGATAGAACCGGTAAATATCATCATTATAAAATTTCAGATAAGGGCAGGGGTGCGCTAAGGCCCTTGTTTGAGCAGGTGTATGCGCATTATGTGGTGCAACAAGGGATGAAAGCGCCTTATGTGGAAGCGGTGGTGAAAAAGCTGCGGCCTGAAGGAGCGGGGAGACCCGGTGCCGATCATCCCGGTTATGGAACGTTGTTTTTTGCCTGGGTAAATGATCAACCACCGTTGGGGGAAAGAAAGTCTGCAAAGCCTGCCGCACCTGCTGGTCTTGTAGCATTGGGAAAAAGCAGCGCTATTTCATTGTCATGGATCAAAACCATTGGCCGAAACAATACCTATATTATTAAAAGAGCAAAAAGCCTGGCAGGGCCATTTGTTCAGATCGCAAAAAATATAGCCGCCGATACTTTTGTTGACCGTGCCGTCAAAAACACTGAGCAATACTATTACAGCATTGAAACGGTAAAAGACAAACAACGAAGCGTGGATGCTTTTCCCCGTGCGGCAGTAGCGGGCCTTCCGAAAGGTTGGCGCCAGACCGACATAGGGGCAATCAAAACCGGTATAAGCTATTACAACGGCACGCAACTTTGTATTGATGCTTCCGGAAAGGGTATCGGCGCTATAACCGACGCTCTGCATTTTACATATACCGGAGTTACGGAACGCGGGTCTTTGATCGTCCGTATCTTGCCTCAGCCCAGTTCTCAATTTTCGGTTATAGGGATTATGCTGCGGGCAGATACCACAACTGGGGCGCCGTTCGTAACCTTATCCCTATATCCGGGCAAAACTGGCCAGCCCGAAGAGCCGGATTGGCATACGCGCCTGGAAAGCCGTACGGCGAACGGGGCAGAAACGAAGCTTATTGCAAAAGGAGGAAACCTTACCACCCAGGCAGCAACTTTCGGACGACTTACCGGCTGTTTTTGGTTAAAGCTGGAGAAAAAAGGAGATGAAGTTGCCGCTTATACTTCGTATGACGGGAACAGTTGGGGGAACACGGGTCGTACAACAATTCATATTGGTGCAACTGGCCTGTTGGGCATTTCAGTGGCATCCGGTATACAGAATAGCACTAAGGTGCGTATCGATAAACTGAAAAGTGACGGGACGGTTAATTTATAAATCAATGATAAAAAATATTCAATATTTTATATTGATTGCAGTGGTAACGCTGATTGAGTTGAACTCCCTGAATGCACAATCCTCCTATATCTCAAAGGTGTGGGTGTCGGATAATGGCGATGGTACCTATAAGAATCCTGTTTTAAATGCCGACTATTCCGACCCTGATGTTATCAGGGTTGGAGATGATTTCTATATGACGGCTTCCAGCTTTAATTGTACGCCAGGGTTGCCAATTCTGCATTCGAGGGACATGATAAACTGGAGCATTATCAACCATGCTTTAAAAAAGCAAATTCCTGAAGAATCGTTCAATACGCCACAACAGGGGAAAGGAGTTTGGGCTCCATCTTTTGCCTATCATAATAATGAATTGTACATATATTATCCCGATCCGGATTACGGCATTTACATGATCAAAACTAAAGATCCTGCAGGAGAGTGGAGCCGACCGGTAATGGTATTGTCCGGTAAAGGGATTATTGATCCTTCGGTGTTCTGGGATGATGACGGGAAGGCCTACCTGTCTGTAGCCTGGGCAGCGAGCCGTGCGGGGGTAAACAGCCTGCTCACTGTTTTTAAAATGAATAGGGAAGGTACTTCGGTAATTGATGAAGGGAAACATATCTATGATGGTCACGGGATGGATCACACCGTTGAAGGCCCCAAGTTTTATAAAAGAAATGGCTACTATTATATTCTATGCCCGGCTGGTGGTGTCGCTACGGGGTGGCAGCTTGCGCTTCGTTCAAAAAATATTTTTGGCCCCTATGAGCGAAAGGTGGTAATGGTTCAGGGCAATACCGGCATCAATGGCCCGCATCAGGGAGCGTTGGTCCAAACGCCAAAAGGATCAGATTGGTTTTTTCATTTTCAGGATAAAGGCGCTTATGGAAGAGTGGTGCATTTGCAGCCGGTACAATGGAAAAACGATTGGCCGGTCATTGGCGATGATAAGGATGGTGACGGCACGGGAGTACCGGTCATGCAATTCAAAAAACCGGATATTGGTAATGTTTACCCTACACAAACTCCGGCAGAAAGCGATGAATTTAATAATGATGGCTTAGGACTGCAATGGCAATGGCAGGGGAACCCTAAAATACAATGGAGCGCTTTAATACGAAAGAGCGGATTTTTAAGACTATTTGCTGTTCCTTCAGACACGGGGCGGAATTTATGGTCGGTGCCCAATTTGCTTTTGCAAAAGTTTCCCGCACCTTCTTTCACCGCCACTGTTAAAATAAAATGGAATATAGAATGGGATGTTTATCAAAATAAAAAAGCGGGCCTGATTATTATGGGGGATGATTATGCTTATCTGGATATTCATAAAACGGACAAGGGCTTTTTTGTCACACAGGTGATTTGTAATGATGCTGTAGGTGGTGGTCCCGAACGTACGATAGAAACCAGGGCGCTTAAAGACAGTGTTGTTTACCTGAGTGTGCATGTGGGTGCCCCCGATGCAAATTGTGTCTTTAGTTACAGTGATGATGGCGTTCGTTTTAACAACATCGGCGTTCCATTTAAGGCCCGGCCTGTTAAGTGGACCGGGGCTAAAATAGGGTTGTTTTCTGTGGCAACCCCTAAAGAACGAATCGGTGGATATGCAGATGTGGACTGGTTCAGAATTACTAAATGACCCTTCCCCTTCTCGTATGAATTAAAAGATTTATGGATGCTGCATTTTTTCGGTGTCTTTAAGCTCAATAATTAACTGGGCCTCCATATTGAAATATAAACCTGCATTGTTTTGTCTGTAGCTTTGGTTATTTGAGGTAAAAAAATATTGCCCATTCCTTGTGAATCAATGCGCCGCTGGTTCCAATCCTTTTCGAATCCTCTCAGATCGTATCAAAAAAAATGATACAACTGTATGGGATACAATAGGTTAACCGCTATTGGGTGAGTGCAAAATCCGTGCCCGTAAATACTCACCGATTTACTCACCCGAATTAGGCTATTATTTGAAATGATTTGACAAGCTGTAAAAAAATAAACCCTTGCAAATCAAAATATTTGCAAGGGTTCAACCGGAATTGATATCCTTTTTGTCGGGATGACTGGATTCGAACCAGCGGCCTCTTCGTCCCGAACGAAGCGCGCTACCGGGCTGCGCTACATCCCGCGCAAAATTTCTTCACAAGTTATCGATCGGGAAGATGGCGTTTCAGGCGCCACGCGGCCTCTCCGTCCCGAACGAAGGGCGCTATCCCGCCACAGCGGGACGCTACATCCCGAATGGGAGACAAATATAAATGATAGTTAATAAATTTTTTATAAACGAAAAAGATTTATTCAGGCAGCGATAGCTATTAGCAGGTGTTATAGTATCTTTCGATAAGAAACTTGCCTTAAAATCAGTTGAACCTCTCTGCCAATGAAAGCAAAACAAAACGGTATTTCAAGAAAAGCCTTTTTAGGAAACCTGGCCCTTGGTGGGTTACCTATCATCTTGTCTCCAAAAGATCTTTTCAATGGCCAGCTTTTCAGAACGGCAGCAAACGGTTTTATTCCGCAGGTCATTCCGCTGAGCACGGGGTGGAAGTTTAGACCGCATGCGGGAACGATTGCACGGCAGTCGGAACAGACGGTAACGATCCCGCATTGTGTTTCGAATCTTTCCTGGCAGGACTGGGACCCTGCATCCTGGCAGGCATTATGGCAGTATCAAAAATCATTTGAGTTACCCGCTGCTTTTTTGAATGAGCGGGTCTTCGTCCATTTTGATGGCGTTATGGTGGGTGCGGTGGTGCGCATAAACGGCCAGGAATTACCGTCACATTACGGGGGCTATCTGCCTTTTGAATATGAAATCACACCTTATGTAAAAAAAGAGAATTTGCTTGAGGTTATGGTAGATGCCCGCTGGAGCAATGTGCCTCCGCAAGGGTCGGTTAAAGGGGCTGCCCGGGTCGATTACCTGGAGGCAGGCGGAATTTACCGCCCGGTTTCTCTAAAGATAGTTCCCAAGATCTTTATACAGGATGTTTTTGCAAAACCGGTGGATGTATTAAACCCGGGGCGAAATGTTTCGGTAAAATGCACGCTGAACACTTCCGTTGCTCCGGTAAAAAACGCAGCGCTGGAAGTTACTTTGGTAAAAGAAGACAAAACCGTTGCCGCTACCCGTACTGCAGTAATAATAGATAAGACGGGAACAAAAGAAGTTGCGGTTACGCTGAGTGATCTAAAAAATATCCGGCTCTGGGATATAGATACTCCCCATCTTTATGGGGTTATTGTAAGACTTTATATCGATAACAGCATGGTGCACTGCTATAAAGAGCGGGTTGGCTTCCGGGAAGCTGCATTTACAACCGACGGATTTTTTTTAAACGGAAACCGCTTGCAGCTTTTCGGATTAAACCGGCATGAAATATTCCCTTATGTGGGCGGTGCAATGCCGGCCCGGGTGATGAAAAATGATGCGTTGATCCTGAAAAAGAAATTGAACTGTAATATGGTGCGCTGCTCGCATTACCCGCAATCCACCGCTTTCCTGGATGCCTGTGATGAACTCGGGCTGATGGTATGGGAAGAAGTTCCGGGCTGGGGCTATCTGGGTGATGAGCAATGGAAGGAGCTGCTGGTGCAAAATACAAGAGATATGGTACTGCGCGACAGGAATCATCCGTCAATAATTATTTGGGGCGTACGGGTAAATGAATCTCCTAATGACCCGGTGCTGTACCGGCGTACTAAAGCAATAGCAAAAAATCTGGACGGCAGCAGACCCACTTCGGGCAGCATGACGCCGGATAGCATGAAAACCTGGAAGGAAGACTGGCATCAGGATGTGCTGGCATTTGATGACTATCATGCTGATCCTGATGGAAACGTTGGGATCAACGAACCGGAGAAAGGCGTTCCTTACATGCTGGCAGAAGCAGTGGGGCAATTTAATTACGCAAAGCGAAAAAATTTCGACAGTTATTACAGACGATCGGGAACTATTGCCACGATGCAACATCAGGCAATCTGGCATGCTCAGGCGCATCAAAAAGCTAGGTTAAATAAACACAATTGCGGGGTGATTGCCTGGTGCGCTTTTGAATATGCCAGTTTGGTTAATCATTACAGAACCGTAAAATATCCCGGCGTGGCCGATTTTTTCCGGGTTCCGAAATTAGGAGCTTCCTTTTATATGGCGCAAACAGATCCGTTACTACGCCCGGTAATTGAGCCGGATTTTTACTGGGATTTTGGAAGGGAAACGCCGCATGGCCCCGGGAAAAATGTGGCTATATTCTCTAACTGCGACCGATTAGAACTGTATATTAATGATACCCTCCACGGCAGTTTACAGCCGGATATAAAAAACTTTTACAACCTAAAGTATCCTCCGTTTTTTGGGGATCTGGAGTGGAAAGGAACCGGGTTGCCGGAATTGAAAATTGTCGGCTATCTCAAAGGAAAGCGTTTATTGAGCCGGCGATTTTCGGCCGATCGTCAAAAGGACCGGCTTAGGATGATAGCGGATGATCCGGAGCTTACAGGTGACGGGGTAGATGCCACCCGCGTGGAATTTGGAATTACGGATGCCTATGGCAATTACAGGATAGGGGGCAAAGGGATCGTGCAATTTCAAATCAGTGGCCCCGGGCAGCTTATAGGCGATAATCCATTTAATTTGAATGAAAGCGGCGGGGTGGCCGCTGTCTGGATCAGGACGCAGCCAGGTGGTTCAGGCAAAATAGTGGTAACCGCTTTGCACCCGGAATTGGGTAAACAAAAAGTGGAAATAGGGGTGCTGCGCGCTAAGGTTAAATCAACGCTTGTTTAATAACCTAAGACACTTGTTAATCGTGAAATGTCAAACGATAAACATGGGAAGTTTACTTCTCCCGTCATGATACGCTGTTTTACGAGTAAGACCTCACCGGGACAATAAGGTTAAAAGCCAGGTAATACCCTTATTTTTCCACGTTTCTTTCGCTATTGACCGGCAACTGCGGACCATTTAAATGCACTACATTCTTTTGCTGCCGCTTTCGCATTACCATGTTCAGCAATTCTACTGTAAAGGAAAAAGCCATGGCAAAATAAATGTAATTCTTTAAGT
The DNA here is from genome assembly GCF_000243115.2 of Niabella soli DSM 19437. NCBI lineage: Bacteria > Pseudomonadati > Bacteroidota > Chitinophagia > Chitinophagales > Chitinophagaceae > Niabella > Niabella soli. The sequence continues at coordinate 4,652,617 of NZ_CP007035.1, forward strand.
GCAGTTCATGTGCGGCGTCGGCATTCCAGCCCTCAATGATCAAACTTACACCGATCATTACCAGGAACGACAGGGCCAGCATTTTGATAGTAGGGTGCTTCATGATAAAGTCCGATATGCGGGCGCTGAAGGTAAACATTACGAACATGGCAACAATCACTGCCGCGATCATGATCTCGATATGTTTGGCCGTACCGCCAGCGGTTATTACACTATCAAAGGAAAATACGGCATCAATTACCAGGATCTGTCCTATTGCCTGGCTAAAGCCCAGTGGTTTTTGGTTGGTGGATGCGGTTGCCGGATCTTCACCTTCCAGCTTGTGATGGATCTCTTTTACCGATTTGTAAATAAGAAATAAACCGCCGGCGAGCATAACGATGCTTGCCAGGTCAAACCCTTTTCCCAGCCACGATTCGGGGATAATGTACTTTCCCTTTTGGCTCAGCAACCAGCTAAGGGCCGCCAGCAGCAAACACCGGGTAATAATGCCGGTGAACATCCAGGTCCGGCGGGCTTTTGGCCGGAGGTCTTTCGGAAGCCTGTTTAAAATGATACTTACGAAAATAACATTGTCGATCCCGAGCACGATTTCCAGCACCGCAAGGATCAGGAAGCTGATTAGTGACTCCATGGTGAATATTTCGGAAGCCGAAATAAATAAAAAAGGCATACTGTTTGGGTTATAGATTTTTGCAGATATTTTTTACAATAGCAGGTCCTTCGTATATAAACCCCGTCCATATTTGAACCAACGCTGCTCCCGCGGCCATTTTTTCTTTGGCATCCTCACTGGTAAAAATACCTCCCGAGCCAATAATGGGGATATGGCCATCTGTTTGTTCAGCTATGTATTGAATCAGCGCCGTGCTTTTGGATTGAACGGGTTTGCCACTCAATCCGCCTGCGCCAATAGCAGCGAGGGTCATTTCGGGCGTGTTTAAATTACTCCGGTCGATGGTAGTATTAGACACCACCAGCCCGTCCAGTTTTATTTCAAGCGCCAGTGCAATAACATCGTCCACCTGCTCCTTTGTCAGATCGGGCGCTATTTTCAAAAGCACAGGTTTGGCAAAAGCCTTGCCGTTGTTGATCATTGCCAGGTTCAGCAATATTTTTCTTAGTGCGTCTTTGTCCTGCAACGCCCGTAGTCCGGGTGTGTTGGGGCTGCTTACGTTCACTACAAAATAATCCACAAAATGATGCAGCTTATTAAAGCAGGTGGCGTAATCCTCCCAAGCATTGTCGTTGGGTGTTATTTTGTTTTTGCCAATATTGCCGCCAATGATTAAGGGGAAAGGATCTTTGCTGCCGGCTTTTCTCTCTCTCCATGCCTCCAGGCGCCGGGCAATAGCGTCGGCCCCCTCGTTATTAAATCCCATCCGGTTGATCAATGCCTTATCCGCCGGCAACCGAAACAGGCGGGGCTTTTCATTGCCATCCTGCGGCAGGGGCGTAACGGTGCCAATTTCTACAAAGCCAAAGCCCAGCGCTTCCAGCTCATTCAGGAATACTGCATTTTTATCGAACCCGGCGCCTAAGCCCACAGGATTTTTAAACCGGAGGTTTAAAAATCGGGTTTCCTTTAACGGCGGTTGGGTGATCGATTGCACCAGTTTTTTCCCCACGGCGGTTTTTGTTAACAACTGAAGTTGCCGCATGGCCATGTAATGGGCCCGTTCGGGCTCAAAGTTGAAATAGATTTTGCGCAACAACTGGTACATAGGCGCAAATATAGTTTAAGATGGGCAATAGTTAATTGTCAATAGTCAACGGTTCATAGTTAATAGCGCTTTGCGTTAAGCGTTCCGCATTTAGCCCTCAATCTTCCAATCGATCGGGTCAATACCATGCGCTACAAGGTATTCGTTTGTTTTTGAAAAGGGTTTGCTTTTGAAGAAACCGTTATGTGCCGATAAGGGCGACGGATGGGCTGATTTGATGATGCAATGTTTGGAAGCGTCGATCAGGGACGCTTTTTCCTGCGCAAACCGGCCCCATAAAATGAAAACGACATTTTGTTTGTCATCCGATACTTTTTTTATTACAGCGTCCGTAAAGGTTGCCCAGCCTATTTTTGCATGACTCATGGGTTCTCCGGCTCTTACCGTTAATGAAGCGTTGAGCATGAAAACGCCTTGCTGTGCCCAGGAGGTCAAGTCGCCGGTGCGGGGTATCGGGAGGCCAAGATCATCCTGTAATTCCTTATAAATATTTACAAGTGAGGGTGGGGGCGGAACGCCTCTTTGCACGGAAAAACATAATCCATGGGCCTGCCCCGGCCCGTGATAAGGATCCTGCCCTAACAGTAATACTTTTACTTTGTCAAACGGAGTGGTATTGAAAGCATTAAAAATATTTGACCCCGCAGGATAAATAACCTTGCCTGCCTGTTTTTCTGTTTTCAGGTGGTTGACCAGCGATTCAAAATAAGGTTTATTGAATTCGGTTGCCAGCTCTTTTTTCCAGGAAGGTTCCATTGCTACATCCATGCTTGCTAAAGTTTGGGTAAAAATAATCATAGCGGCCCTATTCACAAATATTTATTGAAATTGGCCACCCTGTTGATTTTGAAAGAAAAAGATGCTTCAGGAATCCCGGAATTTTTTCTCTGTTGGCAATTCTCTGTTTATATCTTATCTTGAAGTGTATTTTATTTAAATGGAGTATATAGACTACTACAAAATCCTGGGATTAAATAAAGATGCATCCACCGATGACATCAAAAAAGCCTATCGGAAGCTGGCGCGTAAACACCATCCCGATCTGAATCCCAATGACAAAGAAGCCGTGAAGTTATTTCAGCAGATCAATGAAGCCAACGAGGTTTTAAGCGACCCTGAAAAACGTAAAAAATATGATCAGTACGGTGCAGACTGGAAACATGCAGAGCAATTTGAGGAAGCGCGAAAGCAGCAAAGGGCTTCAGGCCAGGGCAGTGCCAACCCCTTTGGCGGTGGGGAATACTATTCGTATGGCGGCGGTGAGGAGGGAGATTTTTCCGATTTCTTCTCTTCTATGTTTGGTAATTCGGGGGGTGGCGCCGGGCGCCGGCAATCGAAGTTTAAAGGGCAGGACTATCGTGCCTCACTGCAGATCAATCTGTCGGAAGCATACAAGACCCATCAGCAAACCTTTACGGTAAATGGCAGGAATATCAGGATTACCGTGCCCGCGGGAATCGAAAATGGCCAGGAAATAAAGATCGCAGGCTATGGCTCTCCGGGTATCAATGGCGGCCCCAATGGCGATTTATATATAACCTTCACTATTCATAACGATACGCAATATGTTCGCAAAGGGAATGATCTTTATTTGAATGTTCCGTTGAATTTGTATAAAGCGGTACTGGGGGGTGAAGAGACCATCGATACCATGGATGGTAAAGTGAAACTGACCATTGCCCCTGAAACGCAGAATGAGACCAAAGTGCGTCTGAAAGGCAAAGGATTCCCGGTATACAAAAAAGAAGGCGTATTTGGCGACCTTTATGTTACCTACCAGGTAAAAATGCCGAAAAATCTGACGGAAAAAGAAAAAGAATTATTCAGGGAATTGGCTGCCGCAGCCGAAAAAAAATAATTATGGAACCTGCAAATCAGATAACCGTAGAACAATGCTGTTCCTACTACAGCATTGAAACCTCCTTTGTGCGGTCTTTAAATGAACATGGGCTGATCGAATTAAAGCAAGAGGAGAGTGCCGTTTTTATCGGCTTTGAAGAACTGGGCAACCTGGAGCGTTATATGCACATGCACTATGACCTGGATATTAATATGGAAGGATTGGAAGCCATTGCCCACCTGCTGGACCGGGTGCACGCCTTACAACATGAGATAAAGGGATTGAAAAATGAACTGGGCCGCTGAATCCGATAACGCGAACGCATACATTGGTCTGATCACTAATCCGTTTTTTAAGAGTTGATGCGCCCATCCTGGGGCGTTCAGCTTAATCCTTTGCGCAATCCACTTTTGTATAAACCATCCCATTAAACTGTATTTTTAAAGGATCTTTCAGCAGCGCGCTGTCTGCCTTTATATATTCATCGCCGGTACCGGTAATCAATTGATCCCCCACCTGTTTTAGATAGATCTGCCGAACACTGTTGACCCCTTCAGACTGGAAGTTATAAAAGAGTTTTAAAGTATCTGCGCTAAACCCGCCATGAATAGTCCCTGTGCTTTTATCTTTTTCAAAGTGGTTAAAACGCATGGTTCCAGTGATACTATTGCCATTCCGGGTATAGCTTATATCAAATGTGTCCTGCTTTGCAATGAACTGAAAACAGGCATGTGACGCAGCCGGCCGAACGGGAACACTATCTGTATTGATAGTTGTATGTTCTTTCGATGCGTTGGTTGTAGTATTGTTGCAACTAAATAAAAAAGTACAGCAACTGATAAGGGCGATAACAAACGTTTTCATATTTTTCAAAGATTTCAGAAAAGCAAAAATCGTGAAATAAATTTTAATACGCCCCGGAGATAAAATAATGTTGTATCAGAACCCGTTGTTCCCTCATTTAAGCCTTTTATTACTTTCGGATCGCTGCTGTTTCGTTTTTTTGATTATTTTCCGGCGGATTTAAATTTTTAGTATGTGTAAGCCTAAGTATTTTTTGATTTTTTTCTTGTTGTTAGCTGGTGTAATGGTGGAAGCACAGGATTGTTACTGGCAGCAGCGGGTAAACTATCATATGGATGTGGATATGAATGTGACCACTAACCGCTTCACCGGTAAACAAAAGTTAGAGTACTGGAATAATTCCCCGGACACGCTGGACCGGGTGTTCTACCATTTGTATTGGAACGCTTTTCAGCCGGGAAGCATGATGGATGAACGCAGTAAACGGCAGGGGACGATTTTTTTTGGCGATAAGCCTGATTGGGATCCCCGGGTTAAAGATCGCATCAGCCATTTGAAACCCGATGAGGTCGGCTATCAGAAAGTTCAATCACTTACGATGAATGGGGCGCCGCAAAAATATGAGGTACAAGGTACCATTCTAATTGTACGGCTGAGCAAACCGATCCTTCCCAAACAAAAAGTGACTTTTGATATGAATTTTGAGGCGCAGGTACCGTTGCAGATCCGCCGGAGCGGCCGCGATAACCCCGATACAAAAGTGCGCTACTCCATGAGCCAGTGGTACCCCAAGATCTGCGAATATGACCGGGAAGGCTGGCATCCTACACCTTATGTAGGCAGGGAGTTCTACGGAGTTTGGGGCAATTTTTCAGTAAATATAACCATCGATAAAAACTATATCCTCGGTGGAACGGGGTACCTGACCAATGCGAATCAGATCGGCTATGGTTATGAAGCAACGGGAACCAAAGTGAACCGGCCGGCCGGAGACCGGTTAACCTGGAAATTTGTAGCGCCGGAGGTGCATGATTTTATGTGGGCGGCGGATCCTGGTTTTATACATCAAACCAAAAAAGTAAGGGCCGGGCTTACGCTGCATCTCTTATACAAACCGGCAAAAGCTACCCCGGAGAAATGGGAGCAGATCCTGACGAATGCCGCAAAGGCGCTTCCTTATATTGAAAAAACCTTCGGAGCCTATCCCTACAAACAATACTCATTTATAACCGGCGGCGATGGCGGCATGGAATACCCGATGGCTACCTTGCTCGCCAGTCCCGGCGCCTGGCTGCATGAGTGGATGCACGAATGGTTTTATGGCAGGCTGGCAACCAATGAAAGCATGTATCCCTGGATGGACGAGGGCAGCGCCAATTATGCCGACGCCCGTGTTACCAACTGGCTGCACGGTGATACGGCAAGATTCCCCCAAGGCGATTCATATAAAAGTTATTTCAGCATCGTTAAAAGCGGCAAGGAAGAGCCGTTGAGCACCCATGCAGATCATTTTAATACCAACAGGGCATACTCCGTAGCCAGTTATTCAAAAGGCGCTATATTCCTGGAACAGTTGGGATACATTGTGGGCGCACCGGTAAGAGACCGGATCTTTTTAAACTATTATAACCAATGGAAATTTAAACATCCCAATGCGGATGCGTTGATCCGCGTGGCGGAGAAGACAAGCGGCGCCAAACTGGACTGGTATAAGGAATTCTGGATCAGTAGTACCAAGACAATTGATTATGCGATTGACAGTCTTTGGGAGGAAGGCGGCAAAACAAAGATCCGGTTACGTAATGATGGATTAATGCCCATGCCGGTAGATTTTGTTCTTACGTTTAAAGACGGTTCCAAAGAGATGCACAATGTGCCGCTGGATCTTATGTATAGCGCCAAACCAAAAGAAAGTGATGCCTTTGCGAAATGGATCACGTATAAACCCTGGCCCTGGACCAATAAATATTATACGGTTGAAACCAGCCACCGGCTGGCGGATATAACGGTGGGGGAGATCGATCCTTCGCAGCGCATGGCGGATGTGAACCGCGCCAATAATAAAATTGAATTAAAATACTAATAACTAAAAAATCAGCTATAGCGCTTATTGCAATTTGAGCGTAAAAAATGGTACTTTTGCGAAATTTATGCCGGTAAACCGGGTTTAAAATAACGCAATGGAATCCTTAAATACAACAACTGAAAATACTGCTGATAAAGAGCGTGTGCCAAGCTATTGGAACGTAGTGGCCTCTAAATGTCCGCGCTGCAGAAGAGCACCCATGTTTGAGGTACGCAACCCTTACAAACTGAAAACCACCATGCGGATGCACAAAGAGTGTCCTACCTGCAAACAGCCGTTTGAGCTGGAAACCGGTTTTTATTTTGGAGCCGGTTATGTGAGTTATGCCCTTACCGTGGCGCTAAGTGTGGCTACCCTGGTGGCCTGGTGGGTAATTATCGGGCTGAGCATTTATGATGACCGCTGGATCTATTGGATGATTTTTAATGCAGTGTTCCTGATTGCCCTGCAACCCGTGTTGATGCGCATGGCCCGCAGCATCTGGCTTTCCTTTTTTGCGAGGTACGATCGTAAATGGTACGTGAATGCGCCCACAAGGGTTAAGAAAAAGGGTACTTGAGAAAAAACCTTTTTAAACCGGCCTTTTTTTGCCAGCGTTGGTGTTGAGCAGAGGAAGAGTGAAAGAAAAATACCAGTGCCCGGAAGCGTCATTGATTTATTGGAGCCCTGGCCATCGTCAGCACAACGGGTAACACCAACAAAAGCAGCAAGCGAAGCGCAATTGAAAGAAAAAGAGAGCTGAACACTGGCTGGTAAAGATCAGCAGCAGTCCTGAAGGACACGGTCATGTACGATTACAAAACTCATCCATAACACCACCAGGATGGATAGCAAATTAATAAGGGTGCCGGTTATGTAATAATTGCGCTGAAAAGCATTGGGCCTGTTGGCCATTTTTTTAGCGTAATGCCGGGAAGCAATTGGGACCAGCCCCAGTAGACATAATATAATAATTGCCGGATAAAGCCCGGTTCTGATAATGCCAATAATGCTGAGTGCTGCTGCAATTAAAGTTATTGCCATTGCCAGGGAAGTAACCACCCCAAATGTTTTTGTTTTCATTTTGGTAATAATTTATAACTCAAAGATATGAAAAGTACTTTGAGTTACAAAGTAAGTCAAACTTGTGTTGAAAACTGGATATGACTCGGTGCTTTCGGCGTCTTTGTGGTGAAAATCAGTTATGGGGCTTGAAGCACTGAAATAGGAATTACTGCTCTGTTTTTCGTTAATAGCGCTATATGCACTGCAGCACAAGTGTGCGACGCAACGGGGCTGATGGTCGTACTGCTGATGACTAAATGAAAATCAGTCAGTTATGCTTATGAAACAGATTAGGCCATTCCTCTTAGATTTCGTACTTTTGCAGTCCGAATTTAAAAACCTTCGGATTTATTTATGTTTCAATTATTTTTTAAACAATTAAACGCTGATGCACAGGAGTCTGCAGGCGCTGCCGACGAACCGGTAGCAGAAGCAGCTACAGCGACAACTACTGCACCTGTAGCCGCGCCCGCGGAAGCACCTGTTGCTGTTGAGACGGCCCACGATGATTTCGACTGGAGCATCGACAAACGCAATGTTTCTTCTTACACAAAAGAAGAGAAAGAAAAGTACGACAAAGTGTATGAAAACACTTTTGTACAATTGAACGACGGAGAACTGATCAACGGTATCGTTGTGGGCATCACGAATACAGATGTGGTGTTGAACATCGGTTTTAAAAGTGATGGTCTGATCTCTTTAAACGAATTCCGCGATTTGCAGGGTCTGAAGATCGGCGATGAAGTGGAAGTAATGATCGTTGAAAAAGAAGACCGCGATGGCCACCTGAACCTGAGCCGCAAACAAGCCCGCACTACCCGTGCATGGGAGCGCATTGTGGAGGTGAACAAAACAGGCGAAGTGGTTACCGGTACCGTTACTTCTAAAACTAAAGGCGGCTTGATCGTTGATGTATTTGGTATGGAAACCTTCCTGCCGGGTTCTCAGATCGACGTTAAACCTGTTACCGACTACGATCAGTTTGTTGGTAAGACCATGGAATTTAAAGTGGTTAAGATCAATGAAACCATTAAGAATGCTGTGGTATCGCACAAAGCGCTTATCGAAAGCGATATCGAAGCACAACGTGCTGAGATCATCGGTAAACTGGAAAAAGGTCAGGTACTGGAAGGAACTGTTAAGAACATTACCGACTTCGGGGCCTTTATGGATCTGGGCGGCTTAGACGGATTACTGTACATTACTGATATTTCATGGGGACGTATTTCTCACCCGAACGAAGTACTGAAAATTGATCAGAAGATCAATGTGGTGGTGCTTGACTTTGATGATGAGAAAAAACGTATCAGCCTGGGTCTGAAACAATTGACGCCGCATCCCTGGGATGTGCTGCCTGAAGGTATTGTAGAAGGCAACACCGTTAAAGGTAAAGTGGTGAATATTGAAGACTACGGTGCATTCCTGGAAATCACTCCGGGCGTGGAAGGATTGGTACACGTAAGTGAAATTACATGGGCCAACACTCCTGTAAATGCTAAAGACTTCTTTAAACTGGGCGATGAGCACGAAGCGAAGATCGTAACATTGGATAAAGATACCCGTAAGATGAGTCTTTCTATTAAGCAATTAACAGAAGATCCCTGGAACGATATCGAGATCAAATTTGCTGAAGGCAGCCGTCACTCCGGTGAAGTGAAGAATATTACCAACTATGGCGTGTTCGTAGAATTAGCGCCTGGCATTGGTGGTATGATCCACATCAGCGACCTGAGCTGGTTGAAACGCTTCAACCATCCTAACGAGTACACTAAAGTGGGTGAGCATATTGATGTTGTGATCTTAGGCATCGATAAAGACAACCGCAAACTGCAGTTAGGACATAAACAACTGGAAGAAGATCCCTGGAACACACTGCAGGATACTTTTGCTATCGGCAGTGTACATGATGGTACGATCGTTCGCCGCGATGATAAAGGCGCTACGGTTCAGTTGCCTTATGGTCTGGAAGGATTTGCTCCTAACCGTCACCTGGCTACCCAGGAAGGTAAATCGCTGAACCTGGACGATACCGCTCCTTTTGTAGTGATCGAATTTGATCGCAACGAAAAGCGCATCGTTTTATCACATGCGCGTGTTTGGGAACAAGCCGCGTATGATGAAAGAGAAGCCGGTAAGAAAGAAGCAAGAGCCGAGGTTGAAAAGACCAAGAAAGCGGTGAAGAATATTCAGAGCAAGGTGGAGAAACCTACTTTGGGTAACTTAAGCGCACTGGCAGATATTAAAAAGAAACTGGACGAAGAGAACGCGGGTAAATCCGAGTAATCTGAAACCGTTTTTAATAAGCGTAAAACCGTCTCAATTGAGGCGGTTTTTTTTAGCACTCAATCGCGAAGGCGCGATGGCGCGAGGAATAAATTTTTGGAAAGCTGTTCCGGCAGTAAAATCTTCGCGTTCCAACATCGTCATTTCGATGAGCATTTCTGAAAGAAAGCGAGGAGAAATCTGGTAGTTAAAGAATGGGATTTACCTTCGGTGAAATTGTTCTCACCCTCCTGGCGTCGGGTTCGAATCCGATAGCTATCGGATGACGGTGAAAAGGACGCGGCGTTGCAGTGACAAATTTCAACCGTGAGGGCGCTATGACGCGAGGAATAGTTTTTTAGAGAAGCTGGTGTTGGTAATAAAATCCTGGCGCCCCCGCGTCTTTGCGGTTAAATACGGTTCAATACAAAAAAGCCGCTCGTTGCAGGAGCGGCTTTTCTCTTAAGGATAAAAAATTATTTCTTGTTGGCTTTAAGTGTAAAGCCGAGCTCTACATCTTTACTGATCGCCCAGTTTTCAGGGCTTCCTTCGGTTTTGTAATGAACGCCCCAGGCGCTGCGGTCAATAGTGAATTTTGCATGCGCTGTAACATCGTTACCTGCAATGATGATCTGTGCAGGGAAGGTAATATTCAACGTGCTGTCTTTTAAGGTAAGGTTACCGCTGATCAGGTTGGTAGCGCCGGGCAGCAGGCTTTTCTGCTGGGTGCTGTCGTAAGGAGCTACTTTGGTGATCACGAATTTGGCCGTTGGGTATTTTGCCACATCAAAAAAATCGGGGCTTTTCAGATGGTTTTCCAGGTCGGCCGCTTTTTTACCCGGTTCTGTTACGGAAGCGGTATCAACTTTAAGGGCCGCCAGATTTATTACGAAATTACCGGCGGTAACCACTCCGTTGTCAACGGTAAGTGTGCCGTCATTTATACTAATTATCCCAAAACGGGGCGCCAAACCGCCTTTATGGGTGGCACGCCAATCCACCGTTGTAGTTACGGTATCAATAACGTAAGCATTTCCGGCAGCAACAGCCGCCTCTTTTTTTTCTTCCGTTTTTGCCGAATCGCTGGATGTTCCGCCACAGGCTGCTAACAATACGGCCAGGGAAAGGATTGAAATTGTTTGCTTCATAAATTATTTTTATTTTTTAAAATGTCCGCAAAGGTAGCCCGATATTACATAAATCGATGTTTAAACAGCAAATATGGCAATTTTATAACAATTGCCTTACAAGCTTTTATTTACTACTTTTCTATAAAGTTTTTATAACTCTGTTCATTTTCAAAATAGGTTACCGCACCCTCCGCCCCGGTCATTACAATATAGGCGGTGGCTTTGTCTATTGTTTTTCCCGATTGCGGATCGGTTGCCTTGCGTACCGATGGATCATTGGGAATGCGGCTTTTGCACATTTCGCAGCAACCATAATAGGTTTTCCCATTAAGGGGAACGGCTAATTGTTCTTTGCCCATAAAAGCATCATTAACCATGCAAACCAGGTTGGGTGGTACGGGATCTCCTTTTTTATAATTACCGGCAACCGGTGTAGCTGTTTCTGTTATTGAAGCTGTAGCGGGGACCGGTGCTTTGTTTCCCTGTTTTTCTGTTTTGCTGCTACATGCTGCCAGAAATAAAACGAGAGCCGTAAGAATGCTTATTTTTTTGATAGGGTTCATTTTGTATTTTTTGATTGTTGTTAAAAGTGAATAGAGAATGGTCAATAGTCAATGGTCAATAGTGAATAGAGAGAAGGCGCGCGCTATTGACATTTCACCCTTCATTAATACGTCACCACCACGCCACCGCCAAAACCATAATTGGTGGTGTAATTCGCTGCTACACTTAAATGCCGGGTAACAATATAGCGCAGTCCGCCCATGTATTCTTTTTGCGTGTCAAAAGAAAAAGCGCCCCGGAGCCTGCTGGTTAAAGGAATGTCTTCCCGGTTTAAGACGAGGCGAAAGATACCCCTGGTGTCTACCTGCGCGCGCAATACGACCAGCATAGGAAGGGTATAGGCGATCCCCGCACTGTAAGCTATCTTACCATCATGGTAAAAAGTTTGTCCAAACATATTTTTTTCAGGATGATCATCCTTTTTATAGCGCCACTCAACACCTACATAAGGACGGGCCCATTGCATGCTCCCCAGGTATCGGCCAAAAGTGGCTTCCAATTCATGCCCGTTAACGGCGTTGTATCCCAGTTTCCATTCGGCATCAAAGGACCAGCGTGTATTGTTCAGTGCAGCGGCGCCAAAATTACCATTGGAGGCAAACTCATTTTCGGCTTTTAAGAAAAACATCCGGTCATCGCGATAAATTTTCTTTATTGCTTTTTGAGGATTGGGAACCAGAGGATTGGCGGGTTGATTAGCGTAACTGAAAATACGTCCCATACCAGCCATCATATGATATAAAATATGGCAATGGAAAAACCAATCGCCTTCTACATTGGCTTCGAACTCGATCACGTCTGTTTCCATCGGCATGATATCGATCACATTTTTTAACGGGGCATATTCGCCCTTGTCATTCAACACGCGGAAATCATGCCCGTGCAGGTGCATGGGGTGCCGCATCATAGACCCGTTGTATAATTTAATACGGACAATCTCTCCTTTTTTTATAAGGATCTTGTCGCTCTCGGATACCACCCTGTTATCCATGCTCCACACATACCGGTTCATGTTGCCCGTTAGTGTAAAGCTGAGCTCCTTTACCGGTGCCTTTTTGGGCAGGGTGGTTGGCTGCGGCGCTTTCAGCATATTATAATTTAAGGTGACTATTGCGGGAGGCATATTCATTTGCATGCCGCTATGTTCCTGCATCGCAGCATGATCATGGGTTGCGGATTTCCCGCTTTGCTCCTGCTTTGTTCCTCCAGGCCCTGTTATTTCCGGGTACATCACCGTATTCATATCCATTTTCTGAAGGCTCATCTTATGCCCTTCCATCTCTTTCATGCTTCCGTCCATGCGCATCATATCGTTCATCATTTTCATTCCCTCAAAATACTTCAGCCGGTCCCAATGCGTGGCCAGTTGTTTTTTTCCGGAGCCGATAAACAACGAAGAAGTGTTAACCCGGTCTTCAGTGGTGGCCAGCAGCTCATAGGAAATTCCGTTTTCAGGAATCTTAACCACGATGTCCATCGTTTCCGAAGGGGCTATTATAAAACGATCTACGGGTACCGGTTCCACATCATTACCGTCATTGCCCACAACCGTCATTTTTCCTCCGGCATAATTGATCCAGAAATAAGAGGAAGCACCGCCATTGGAGATCTGTAAACGCACTTTATCCCCTGCTTTAAATTGTGTCAGTTGACTTTCTTCTGCGCCATTGATCAATACTTTGTCATAATAAACATCACTCACGTCCATGGCTTTCATCCGCTTCCATTCGTTGGTAAGTTTAGTGCCAAAATGACCTGCTTTTATGGCTTCGCCGTAACTCTGTACCGCGCCTTTTTTTATGCCGGCCCAATCATTGCCATTGCGCAGCATCCGGTGGATCTGGTGGGGCATGATGTCGGTCCAGTCGCTCAGCATCACCGGTATGCTCGGCAGGTCATCAATTCCTTTCCTGAATGTGAGGTCGCCCTTTTTTTTCTTTAAGATCATGGACCCGTACATGCCGATCTGTTCCTGGAACCCGAAGTGACTGTGATACCAATAGGTACCATTCTGGATAATGGGGAAACGATAGGTATAAGTAGTGCCGGGTTCAATAGGCATCTGGGTCAAATAGGGCACGCCGTCTTCTTTATTGGGAAGGAAGATGCCGTGCCAATGCAGCGCCGTAGGCTCTTTGAGCTGGTTGTGCACCACAATTTCAGCCGTATCGCCTTCGGTAAATTCCAGGGTGGGCATGGGGATCTGCCCGTTCACTGATATGGCCATTTTGTGTTTGCCCGAATAGTGCACCATGGTGTCTCTTACATAAAGATCATAGCGCCTGAGCTGTTGTGCCGTTGTAGTTGCTGCAACTGCTCCCCACAATAATAACAGCAACAATACGTGTTTATAATTTTTCATTGATATGTATATCTTGACGCTCGTTTAAGAATTGTATTTTATGACTAAGGTTCCCGCAGCTCCCGCTGCCAATTGCTGATCAACCCGGGGTATTGCTAAGCGGGAAAATCAGTATATAAAATTTGTAACTTAATTTTTAACCGGGCTCTTACTCAATCACTGCTTTTGTTGAACCACAGCTAAGCATTTTTGCGCCGTAGAAAGGGTTGCGGATCGTTTCATTTTTGCTGAGCCAATGGGCGCCACTATTGAACATCGGGCATTCATTATAATAGATCTTGTATGATGATTTTGACGTCTTCATTAATTGATACATGGCATTGCTCAAAGCCGCATAGGCCGTTCTTTGCTTTTCGATCCCTGATGCTGTTTTCAAAGCGGTTACTTCTTTTGTAAGCGCATTCATTACCTCCATCCAGGCCATATGCTCTTTATGCTCCAGCTCCTCCATTTTTACTGCGGTCACTGCGTTGCTAAGCTCAGTCGCTTTTTGAGCGGTTGCTCTTGCATCGGATGCCAACAGGGCGTCGCCAACAGCGAAATAGGCTTTATATAATGGCTCAAGCCTGGAGGCCGCTACCGGGGCTGTTTGCGAAGGAGCCGCATCTTGTTCCATATGAGCAGGATCTGCCGGGGCCGATTCGGATTGTGGCCTTGCGTTTATAGCTCCTTTGTACTGGCATTTCTTGCTGAGGGCGTTGTAAACGGAAACAGGGGCATTGTACGCCTCGTTATCGAAACCGGCCAGCGCTACCCGTTTTAAGATAGCTTCGGGGCTGGTTATTTTACTGTTATAAGTTAACTGACCTTGTTTTGTTTGCGGGTTCCAGGAGAGCAACGAAACTTGTTTTTCGGTGCCCGCTGCTTCAATCATCTTTTTACAATCTGCAGAGCTGCCTTGTATAGTTACGGTTGCGGTTGCTGCATTTTTTATTGGAGTTGCCGCAACTATTGAAACAGCGGACAGACCGATCAATACTGTTAACAGGTATTTTTTTATTGTTGTCATGACGTTATAATTAATCAGGTGAATGATGTATGCACAACAGGCATGCATACTGTACGGGTTGATTTCCTGGTATAGATCATACCAGGTAAAAATAAAGGGCATAGGCTGCCCATGGAACTGATTAACTTGCCCGCGGAGGCTGCCAGATGGTGTAACTGTAGGCTGTAAGTTGGTGATCATTAGGTTTTATAACATACGCCTTACCCGCTTTTAAAGGAGGCGCCACTTCGATTGAAGTTGCCACATGCAGGCTGGAAACGGACATGGGATGACAATTATTGTTGGTGCAATTATTATCATCGCAATTTCCTTTTTTATGCTGGTGCTTTGCCGAATGCTGTTTACAGCAATCCATCTTTTTATCTGTGCCGGGTTGGTCTTTGTTTTCCTTTGCGGCTTTGGCGGTTTGCTGGTGCATTTCACAGGCTTGTGCCGTTCCCGCCGGTATCAGAAAGATTCCGAGGAAAAATAACATGAGCCCTGTAAAACGCGACAGTAACATGCGGCAAAGGTATAACAACCGGCGGGTGGAATCAAAAAAAAGGCAGGATTTATCTGGCCCCATCCGATAAATAACAGATTGTTAAGGATAATGAAAAATTTGTAAGAGAATATCTTAATTGTGTAACAATGATTGCGTTGGAATCAGTAAACGGATCACTAATTCCATTATTTGGGGTTTCAGCATGATTTAAAAATGCAACGAAATGATCCGCGCAGATCTGCGGCCAGAAAGGTTTCCTGCGGATTTTCGCGGATGAACGCTATACGAACGATCTGCGCAAATCAGCGAGCCAAAAATTATTTTGCAATGATCGCTCGCAGACGTCGCGGATTTTCGCAGAAGATGGAAGTGTAGGTCGCGCCGCGCCGATGGCTCCCGATTTATCGGGATGCGTGAATCTGCGGGCCAAAATTCTTTTTATATAACCTTTTGCTTTAAAACCTGTTTGAGTTTAAAGATATAAACGCCTTGTTCGTAAATTTACCCATCAAAAAAAATAAACACAATGAACGACTTTATTTTAAATAACGGATTGCCGATCCCCGCTATCGGTTTTGGCACCTGGCAGATCCGGGATGGAAAACCGGTAGTTGATGCGGTGACTGCTGCGTTAGCGGACGGCTACCGGCATATTGATACCGCAGCCGCCTACAAAAATGAAGCGGGCGTGGGCACGGCCATCAGCGAAAGTACCCTGCAACGAAAAGATATCTTTCTCACCACCAAACTTTGGAATACCGACAGGGGCTACGACGCAACCCTCGGGGCTTTTGAACGATCGCTTCAATTATTGCAGACCGATTACCTGGATCTGTACCTGGTACACTGGCCGGCAAACAGCAAACAATTCGACAACTGGAAAAATATTAATGCAGACACCTGGAAAGCTTTTGAAGCACTGTACCGGCAAGGGCGGGTAAAAGCGATCGGGGTGTGCAACTTTATGGTAAAGCACCTGGATGCATTAAAAGAAACGGCTGAAATCTTTCCGATGGTGAACCAGATCGAATACCATCCGGGACATACCCAGGATGATGTGGTAGCCTGGTGCAAGAACGAAAAAACGTTGGTGGAAGCCTGGAGCCCGATAGGATCCGGCCGCTTGCTCGACAATCAATTATTGAAAGAAATTGCCGCAAAATATAAGGTGGGCGTGGCACAGCTTTGCATTAAATTTTGTTTACAACAGGAGGTGCTTCCCCTGCCGAAATCGGTAACGCCTGCCTATATAAAATCCAATTTTGAGGTGGATGGGTTTACCATAGATGCCGCGGATATGAATAAGATGAACGCGTTGAAAAATGAAGGATGGTCGGGCCTGGATCCTGATAAGGTAGACTTTTAACTGCATGACGCAATATGTATATAAAGAGATAACGTCCCCAACAGGGCCTTTACGTCTGATCACGGATGGGAAGCATCTTATTGGTGTGCTGTGGAAACCCTTTGATGATGCAGAAGGGCTGATTCAAGACGCCGCACATCCGGTACTGGTAAGAACAGAAGAGCAACTTGCTGCCTATTTTGCCGGTAAAAGACAACAATTTGAGCTGCCCCTGAAATTTATTGGAACTGATTTTCAGAAACGGGTTTGGGAGTTATTATTGGATATACCCTTTGGGCAAACCATTAGCTATGGCGAAATGGCCAAAAGAGTGGGGGATATAAAAACAGTGCGGGCGGTGGGCGGCGCCTTGAATAAAAATCCGATCCCGATCATCGTTCCCTGTCACAGGGTGGTAGGCAGCGACGGGAAAATGGTAGGCTTTGGCGGCGGGGTAGCGAATAAAATTTATTTACTGGATCTTGAAAATCCGAAACAGCAGCTCGCTTTGTGGTAGCGACCCTTCATGATACAAACTTTTTCTGATAAAAATTTTAAACGGATCTGCAAACAACTGGCAAAAAAGGATAAACACCTGGCGGCTGTTCTGAATGCTTATGGACCTCCGCCTATGTGGACCCGGCCGAATAGCTTTGAGTCGCTGGTGCATATTATACTGGAACAGCAGGTTTCCCTGGCTTCTGCGCTGGCCGCTCTAAAAAAATTACAGGAGTTTACTGGTGGAATTACGCCGGGTAAAATTTTAAGGATGGATGACCAGGCCCTGCGCGCCTGTTATGTGAGCAGACAGAAAATGATTTATATCCGGGGGCTGGCAAAAGCCATTGCTGATAAGGAGCTTGACCTGGATGCGATGCTATTGCTTACTGACAATGCGGTTCGCGCGAAACTGACAACCTTCAAAGGGATCGGGAACTGGACGGTGGATGTATACCTGATGTTTGTGTTACAACGCACCGATATTTTTCCTTCGGGGGATCTTGCGGCGGTAAATGCATTAAAGCAATTAAAAACGTTAGCTGCTGCCACACCCAGAGAGGCGTTAATAGCTATTGCAGAAGAATGGATGCCCTATCGAACAATCGCCACTATGATCTTATGGCATCATTATTTGTCGGAGCGGCGAAAAAGCCAGTAAGAGCGCGGCATCCACACGCTCTTCCAAAAAAAGAGCACCGGTGTTATAAAGGCAAGAGGAAAAAGCCGTTACTTTGCTCTTTTAAGTGTGTTGACTATACATGATAAATATAATTGTATATATTTTAGTTCTGGCAATAAATGCCTTTTTGCTTTTTAGGGCACCGAAGCGCTATACAAGAAAAAAATTACTGATCATAAACGGCATCGGCATTGGAGCTTCAATGCTGTTGTTGTTTCTGTGTTCGCTTATGGCATTGGGCATATCAAAAATGACTTCTATTGATGAAGAGGCAGCTCAGCAGTTCTTTTTCGGAGTTTTTGAAATCCTTTTTATATTGTTTGTTTTAAATTTTTTCGTGGTGCTTGCCGTGGATGGCGTTATCAACCTGCTGACGCGTTTTCAAGGCGATTATGACAAAAACACACTGTACCAGCAGCCCGTCCGGTTTATTGACAGGAACAAAGGAGTAATTAAAATCATTGCAAGGATCATTTTCTTTTTATCTGCCGCTCGGATCTTTTATCAGATCTTATTCGATTAGAATGTGAGTCTGGACGTGAATGAGGCGGCGCGTCAGGTTGCCGCGAATCCTCCAGAGGCGGACACCGTTCCATCGTTCTGCATTGCAGCGTGATTTAAGGACACAACGAAAATGACTCGCGCCGATTGGCAGCCCAAAGAGATCTCCCGCGGATTTCGCAGACTTTCGCAGAAGAAGGAAGTGTGATCTGCGCCGCGCCGCCGGCGCGGGTCTGCGTGAATCTGCGGGCCAAATTTTTTTTTAGTCATCGCTAATCCATGTTACCTTAAACACTATGACCCCTACTGCTCCTATGTGCCCGCCCCGACGACACGGACGGGATTTAAAATTAGTTTAAGCGATTTAGTTGTACAGAATGCACGAATGAAATATCCGGTAGTCTCTCTTGTATAAAAAGGGACACAAATCTAATACACCGTTGGCGCATATTTAGTCATTAAGAATATGGTAATGGCTTTATGCCTGATGGATCTCAATCTCTTATTATTTTTAATCCGGTAGTGCTCGTTTTTTAACTAATTGAAATTTAAACGGCCTCAGATTGTAACGACTTTCTTTGAGGTAATAATGCCGGTAAGTAGATTGAATTTATTCTTATACTCTTGGGAAATTTCTGTATAGTCGGGGCCGGTAAACAGTGCATTGCGTACAATAGGTACGCTAAAGGGGACGGGCCAGGCCCTCAACGCTTTTGCCACAGCATCCATCGCATTGATACCCTGCATCGCCTGTCCGCCATCTGCCCAGCACACCAGCCCGATCAGTTTATCGATCAGGTAGGGCTTTTCTTCCCGGGAACTCAGCTCCAGCCAATCCAGGCAATTCTTCATCACTCCCGTTAAGCTTCCGTGGTATAACGGCGTTAACCAGATATGTGCGTCGGCATGTCTAAAATGATTCAGCATCACTTCCACTCCTTTCGGTGTTTTACTCAGCGTATAATCGAATAGGGGAATGCCGGATTCCACCAGGTTGAAAATGGTTGCCTGTGCGCCCAGCGCTTCCAGGTGCTCTTTAAAATAGGCGGTTAGTTTTCCAGGGGTGGAAGCTTCTCTTCTGTCCAGTGAACCGTTTAAAATAAGTATATTCATTATTAATGACGCTCGTATAGTTAATTGGCTAAAGTTAACCCAATTCAATGACTTTTGTGGGGCCCAGTGTATCTAAAAAATTACTATCATGTGAAACAACAATAACAGTGCCTTCATAATTGTTGATTGCCTGCAGCAATATTTCCACATTCTGAATATCCAGGTTATTTGTAGGCTCATCCAGCACCAGCATATCCGGAGCCTGCGAACGAATCATCAGGCAGCATAGCAATAAGCGCATTTTTTCACCGCCGCTTAAGCGACTGCAGGGAGTATCCCATTGGGTTTTTGAAAAAAGAAAGCGGGTCAGCCGTATTTTTATTTCATGTTCAGTTAAACCATCCGTGTTGAATTGCTGTGCTTGCTCATACACTGTCAGCCGGGGATTGATAAGGGAATAATCCTGGTCGATATATACCGAATTGAAAGCTGCCCGGTACACCTGGCCGCTGTCGGGGGCCTGTTGCCCCAGCATCACTTTGATTAAAGTGGTCTTGCCCGACCCGTTATCACCCTTTATTGTCACCCGCTCTCCACTTTGCACCTGGAAAGTAACCGGCCGTTCCCACAACGGCTGCTGATGGTGCCGGATATTTATTCCCGTTGCCGTTACTAATATTTTTCCCCGGTGTAATAAAGAGTTGTCCAGGTTGAGTTTCATTTGAGCAAGCGCCTCCTGGTCCGCCCGCGATTGTTGCAACGCTTCGGAAAGGGTGCTGATTTTTTCCGAATGTGTATTCCTCAGTTTTGAAGTGCTTTTTTCAGCATTGCTGCGCAGGGTATTCAGCATAATCGTGGGAACGCCTGCCTTATCCTGTTTTTTGCGTCCTCTTGCATCCAGCTTTTGCTTGCGTTCGATGGCCTCGCGCTCAGTGGCCCTGGCTTTCCTCAGGTCTTTTTCCTGTGATTGTATCTTTTGCAATAAAGCATCGTCGGCGGCCTGTTTTTGTTTAATATAAAAATCATAATTGCCTCCGTATAGTTTTAACCCTTGCCGGCTCAAATCACAGGTAAACGGGAGCAGGTTTAAAAGCGTCCGGTCATGACTTACGATAAGCATTGTTTCTTTAGCAGATTGGATCGAATCATACAGTAATTTACGGCTGCGGCTATCCAGATGATTGCTGGGCTCATCCATAAGAACAATGTCAGGTTGATGAATCGCCATCCCGGCAAGAAATACCTTTGTTTTTTCGCCTCCGCTGAGAGCAGCCATTGGATGACTAAGATCGGACAGTTGCAGCCCCCAGGCGGAAAGCGCCTTCTGCGCTCTTTCTTCAATCGTCCAGTCTTCGTTCAAGGCATCTATATTCGATTCGCTGACATCGCCGGTAAGTATAGCATGCAATGCCACCAGTTTCTTATCGATCTGCAGTGCCCGGGCAATTGTCTGTTCATTATATTGTCCGAAATGCTGAGGGATATGATAGACCGCTACATCAGTACAAACCGCTCCTGACGTGGGTTGTAACTGCCCGGCTATTATTTTTAATAAAGTGGATTTGCCTGCACCATTGTTACCGATCAGGGCTGTCTTTTCCGATGGATTAAGGGTGTAGTGAATATTTTCAAAGAGTAATTCTTTGTTGGGGTGCTGGTAGCTGATATTTTGAAGCGTAAGCATAATTTCTTTTGTTAAACAGGGTTTGAGCAATGTTTTGTCTCATTCTAAAAGAAATTATTTGCTTCATCGGATAGTGTTTAAATGAAAAATCGACTGCAAAGGTACGATTTTTTTTAATAATGGCCAGAGACCTGCCCGACTCTGTCATTACGCTAAAGCTATTTTTGAGGTTTATAATAACGGTTCGCTGCAACCGAAAGCGGTAAGCCGATGCAAAGGATCAGGATAAGGAGACTGGTTGCGATGCTTGATGGCTTTGACGGGAACGTGCCGATCTGTGATAGGGGTACGATCACAAGGTTCATGACACACCAAACAAAACTGCCGTACAACACAGCGGTGATCCATTTGTTTTTATGGAGCAGGCCTACTTTAGGATAAATGAAAAAGAAGAACAGGGTAAAAAGTATCGCGATGCAGTAATGAAGCAAAAGCCCCAGCAGGTACATGGGCGCCTGCGACTCAAAAGCGCTTTTACCGGCAAGACCGCTGGCAATGTATTGCAGCACAAATAAAGGATTCCTTCCGGTAACAATATAAAAATGCAAAAAAGCGGCACTGATATCCAGCGTGCCGGCGAGTATGCCGGCTTTGATAATCGTACGGGTAAGAGGCTTCATAATGGCGTTTAGTTAAAAAATGGAAGGTAACTAAAATTACAAATTATATTCTGTATGTTGATTCTGTGAAGGTTGTTTATTTCTTACACCATTCTATTTGAATCGCCACAGGCGATATAATAAGACTGCGAAGCTGAAAGCCTCGCAGAGCGCGGGATTGCTAAGTTACAGCTTATATCATTTATGCAAGTCAATAGCCGGGAAGCCGGAAATACGGGAAAGTGTTGTTCTGCAACTGTGTCGGGTTTACCGCATCACCGCCTTCCCTGCTGATAAATACTTCTTAGTCGCCCCGCAGTTCTCAGTGTTTCTGTGCTTCAGTGGCAATGAAACTCTTTTGTATTAGAACGGATAACCAATACCAATATTGAAGATGAGGTTTTGCTTCCGCCATTTTGAATCGCCGAAATTTATCTGATCAAATACCCATCGTTGGCCGGCGGGAAGGTAAGGCTTGCGAAAAGGGGTGGCGAGGTCGAAACGCACAATAAATATTTTTGCATCTACCCTTAAGCCCAAACCACCACCCACCGCCATCTGGCTGAAAACATTGGAAAAGCGAAATTGTCCACCCGGCCGGCTCGTATCCTCTTTTGCCAGCCAGATATTTCCTGCATCGATAAAAGCAGCGCCCTGTATAACACTGAATAGTTTTGCTCTTAGCTCCGTATTCAGCATTACCTTAATATCACCTCCCTGGTCTGCAAAAAGATTAAGGCCATTGGCGTTTATATTAAAGGTGCCCGGCCCCAGGGAACGGGAGCGGAAAGCCCTGATATCATTACTTCCCCCGGCAAAGAATTGCCGAACATAAGGAAGCGAACTGCTGTTGCCATAAGGGATTCCATACCCGATATTCACCCGGTTGGCCCAGATGAGCCCCTTATTTATTTTATAATAATCCCTGAAATCCGCTTCTAAGCGTATAAACTGGTTGGTAGCGGTATTGAATAATCTTTTTACCCCATCAGAATCTTTCTTAAGAAAGGCGTTAATAAGATTGCCGGCCGTTTCAGCGGTTCCGGTAAACAGGAAATTGTTCCTTCGTGCCGTCTGCATTTGATTGGTGTAGGTGAACGTATAATTACTGCCTATGATAAACTGGTTCTCAAAATTATTCCGTAAGGAAGGCACCTGCTCCAGCATACGGTGGAAACTATCTGTTGTATTGGCGGTTCGTATATAGCTGATGGAAATAGGATTCAGTGTGTGCTCATTGAATTCATTGCCCTTCCAGATATAACCGATCTCTCCCTGACCGGAAAGCAGGGTATAATAATTACTCCGGTTGAGTAGCTGGCTCCCGATGGTGAAATGGGTTTTGGGCACATAAGCGTTGTGCGTGCCGGCATTAAAAAATACAAAACGGGGAACTGTTAGCCGGGCCTGTGCGCCCAGGGAATAGGAAGCAGAGCCCGAGGGCTGCCCGCTGAACTGTTTTTCAAACCCGCCAGACAGGCTGAGGTTGAGCTGTTCGGCGCCGTGAAAAAGATTTTTATTTGTATGTGTTATTTTTACTTCGGACCCCACAAAGTTGTTCGACTTACTGGTGCCGGTCAAAGAAAGGGAGAGCGCATTTTTTTTGGAAGAGGTTAGCAGAAAGTTCAGGTCCAGTTGGTCGTTCCCCGGAACGGAATCCACCGGGTTAAACTCGGCTTTTACAAAACGGAAAGTGCCGATATTGACCAGGCGGTTCAGGCTCAGGGAGTGATCGGTGCGGTTGTAACGGGCGCCTTTTTGAAAAAAGATCAGGTGCTCAAAAAGCGCGGGTTTATATAGCCGTGCCGGATCATAGATGGTATAATCCTTGAAGACAACAGGTGTTGCTTTTCGAATGAAGGAATCCCTGCGGAGCGAATAGTTGGGATAGATATCAATGTTCCGGATATAATAGGGATGCAGGGCCTCCAGGGGGGTATTGTTTTTTATTGTCAGATCCAGGTTGACCTGGTTGCTGCCAATGGTACTGTCTGCCCGGAATAATAAAAAGTCGGGGTTGAAATAAAAGTATCCTCTTTCTTTCAGCAGGTTGTCGATCCGTTCCCGTTCCTCCTTCATTTTATCCAGGTCGTAATAAGCTCCTGTTTTTACCAGTGTTTTGCCTCTGGCTGAATCGATAATGGCGGAGAGCTCGTTGGCGCCAGCATTTGGGAAATTTACCTGGTTAATGGTATACCTGGGGCCGGAATAGATCGTATAAACGACTTTCCCTTTTTTTTCTTCGGTAACGGCTTCGCCGGAACCATTGTTTTGCAGGAACCCTTTGCTGCTCATATAGCTGCGCAGGATGTTTACATTATTGACGATTTTTACCTGGCTCATCAGCACAGGTGGTTCTCCTAATTTGTATTTGATCCAGTATTTAAGACCCTTTTTCTTTTTGGGCTCCTTCACCATATTGTAGAAGGATAATTTATACCGCCATCCTAAAAGCTTTTTATTGGGCAGGGGCCTGATCCGTGCTTCCAGTTCATTCTGAAATGTTTTCTGATCTTTCACCGCCGGTGTATCGGGGTTTAGTTTCATAACGGGGCCGGTATACAGCACCTGTCCGGGTTGTAAATTACGGGTAGTACTGCAGGCCGCCGCCAGCACCACAAAGAGTAAAAGATATATCGACCTGTTTTTAATCATCTGTTTTGTTTTGCCGCTTACGGGATGGGTTTAGATTGGCGTCCGCATTATAGCGATTGCCTCTTTTTTTGAAGCTATTAAACACTTCGCGGAATTTATTGTATTCTACCACGATCATAAACCCGACACCGGTTTCAATGATTTGTCCTTCAATGATCCCTTCTGTCTGGTTGCGCCGGTAAGCCCTGAGGCGATACCTGCCGTCCCTGGAAAGCAGGTATTCTATATTTACATTGCTGGCCAGTTGTGAGGCGCCCTGGTTCTGACTGGTGCCTTCCAAATTAAAATTATTCCCGATGGTTACACTCAGCCGGTCATTCAGCAGCCGCTTAGTGAAGGCTACATTCAGATCTGTTTTTGTTTGCGCGCTGCCGGTGGTATAGTCCTGTTGAGAGTTAAGATCGAAGTTGATGTCGACACCTTTAATGAGGCTGGCCGCCAGGTTGTTTAATTGTTGGGTTAATAATTTACTGGCGCTCTGGCGGGCGATCATTTCCGGAGAGGCGCTACCGGCCAGGCTTTCAAACGGGTTGTCGGAGATAAACCGGTTCAGGGCCAGTAAGGCAAAGACCTGTTTGTTGAGCTCGCTTTCGCTGCTGTTCACCTGTTGCAGGCGGGTATATACCGTCCCGTTGAAAGCGTTCCGTTCGTTCTCCGGCATATCGATCCGGAAGCTTATTTTGGGCTTGAGCAGTTCCCCGCTCATATTCAGATATACATAGAAGGGGAGTTTCTGTTTGTACATCGTTCGCATACTGTTATCCATTTCGCCCAACTGGTCGGCTATCAGATCCATGGCCGAAGTGTTTACTTCATACATCGCGGTAATGTCCGTATTGGCTTCGGTGGGCGCACCCGTCCATTGTATACTGCTTCCCTGCTGGATCTTAAATTCGCGTTTTGCCAGGCCGCCTACGGTCAGGTTATAACTCCCGTCGGTGATCTCATATCTACCGGTAAGCGTCGTGCGGCCACTGGGGTCCATCTGCAAACTTAATGCCGCATCGCCTTTTACCTTTAATGCATCACCGTTTTGCGGATCAACCACGATGGTGATCTCCGCTTCTTTGTCAACGGAAAGATCGCCGGAAATATTCATCCCTTTTAATGGCGAACGGGTCAGGCTATCCACATTAATGGAATCACGCCCGTTAAAAGGCGGTGCATTTTTATCTACAAAAACAACCACTCCTTCCTGCGCTGCAACAGTGGGGTCGTCTTCAGGAATTACAAAAGTGAATTTGGTCCCTTTGTTAATTTTGGCTTGCAGATTGGCCGTTGGTTTATTCAGATCACCGGTGATGCGGGCGTTGATATTCACATATACTTTTCCGTAAAAAAGTTCATTGTCCGCTTCTGTGGAATTCATTACCCTGAAATTGTTGGCCCGGATGGAAAGATTAAACCCGGGGTTGGAATAATTAGAAGTGTTGATAGTGCCATTAATGGTCAGCGGCTGGTTGGCTGAATCGCGGATCGTGAAATTTTTAAAAGATAAACCTGATGGAGTAAAGTTGATTGTTTCGTTTTTTAGCTGATAATAGCTGTTGAGCTGCGTAATGTTTAGCCCTGCATCTTTAAAGGTAAGCGCGCCCAGCAGGGAGGGCTTACTCAAAGGCCCTTTTATGGTAAGGGCTCCTGTCAGCATACCCCTGCCATCCCTGACCTGGCCGCCCGACAAGCTCTCAATATGTTTCAGGTCGATCCTGTTTACCGCCACATTCAGATCCAGTGCGCTATTGGGCTTGGTGTAATAAAACCCGCTTATTTTAATGTCATGGATTCCGGTAAGTGCAATGTTTGTTTTAAAAGCATTCTCGGTGTTGTTGTCAACATTTATCTGTGCGTTGCCCAGCTCGTCTTTTTCATACCGCAGGTTTTCGATCCTCAGGTCCGATTCGAATTTTGGATTGGAGGCAATATCTTTTATGTCAATAGTGCCGTTCAGCTTTCCGCCAACGAGTGAAGTGTCCTGTTCTGCATACCTTGTTAAGGTTTCCAGCATGAAATTGGAAAACCGGATGTTGACCGGCGCATTAGGCTGGTCTGATAAACTATTGACGGCAAGCGACTGACCCTTATTGCTGATAGTGAAATTGTGAATGGAAACGCCCGCCTTGCCATATTGGATGCGGTTGTCCGGGGCCACCGTCCACGGGTCATAATTCAATAGTAACTTATGCGGATCAAGACTGAATTGGTAGGTCTGATCCTGGGCCTTAAAATTGCCGCCGACCATATATTTGTCCTGCTCTTTGCTGTCTCTTAAAAACAGGTTCACGGCAAGCATATTATGTGCTGCGTTACCACTTATCTCGGAATGATAAAAGCTGACGGAAGGGCTTTCCACGCTTTTAATGTTTAACGCATAATTAAGGGTGGCGGAATCTTTATTATTAATATTGAGGCTGATATTCTTTACGTCAAAACTGTCATAAACCATATGCGGTATATCGGCATTTAACAAAAGACTATCGGCCTGTGTGTTGATCAATCCATTCAAATTAACCGGGGATAAGGTGGTCAATGAAGGCACAAACTGTTGGATCAATGCGGGCTTTATAAGGGCCACCTGGAACTGCATCCGCTGCGGTGCGATCCTTTTTGTGGGTGCAAACTGATAGTATTTATTGATCTGGTTAATAAATGCCTGTCCGATCTGGGTGAGCTGGTAATTGCCATCCAGTTCTGCTGTAAGAAAATCGGAATACAGCGACAGATGATGATGGTCTTTTGTTGCAGCGGCAATAAGATTTAAGGTATCTACATTGTACACTTTGCCATTCGTTCCGATCTGTACGCTATTTAATAGGGCTGTTCCATTCAGGTTGTCGGGGTCGGCGGAACTGAAATCTACCGTTGCCAGCCCGCTAAGCTTTAGTTCCTCTTTATAAAAATTCAGCTTTTGAAGATCCAGGCGTTTCAGATCCACGGTGCCTTTAATGGAGGGCGACTTTCCCGCCAATCCTATTTTAGTATCCAGCGTAAAATGCGCATTGGTATCGGCACTGGCTGCGTTTAAGACCAGGTTGTTGGGTGTATAGGAGCCATTGAGTTTAATGTCGCGGTAATCATATTTGTTGTATTGTGCATGAGCAATGGTGCCGTCTATTTTTGCATTTATTTTTTTGGGGTTCAGGCTTTGCCCGTTAACAGTGGCCAATAAAGATACCCGGCCCAACTGATCCTGTTGTTTTAATAAACGCCCGAGGTTAAACTCCGAAAGCTGCAGGTTCGCGCGGTAGCGCTCGCGGTCTTTAGGACCACTCAGCGCCGCCTGTACTTTTGCATTGCCCATATCGGTTTTGATGTTCAGGGCGGTGGTAAAATTCGCCATGCTCCCATTGAAGTTCCCGGCTGCCGCAATAGTACCGGGCAGCTCAATAGATGTTGGCAAAGCGGATTTTGGAACGAATGCCCGCAAGTCTGTTTTTGAAGTTTGTAATTTTTTTATGTTCAGGTTAAAAATGCTTTTGTTCACGTCGGGCAGGCCCCTGATATGTCCCGCAACATCAATAGCGGTGTTTTGCAAACCCGCTGCCTGCAGTTTATCAATCGTTAAATTATTGAGATAACCGCTAAAAGCCGCTGCCAGGCTGATGCGCTGGCTTCTTTTATCTGCCGGGATCATGGGTGATAAATAATAAAGATCCTGCAGGCCAATGATGGTGTTACGGAAAGCTATATCCATCTTTACCTTTTCCGGATGTTTGGTAAGGTCATCCTTTGAAGTGTAAGTGAGCAGACTGTTATTATCAATTTGCGTGAAAGGAGTTTTCAGCATCAGACCATCGACTTTTATTTGCTGGTCCGTGTAGGCTATAGCTCCTTTGAGATCGTTGATTGTAAAACCACTGCTATCTTTAAGTTTACCCGCGGCGATGGTTGCTTTTATGCCTGCACTGTCGATAGCTATTGTATTACCGGTTAATCCCAGGCCTGTTATATTGAGGTGATTGAAATCTACATGCCCGGGCGTAGGTTTTGCCGAAAGATCGTCGTACTTTATCGTATTATTCGCCAGGATAATTTTATTTAAATACAGACTGAAGGCATTGTCGCTGGTGCTGTCGGCAGCGGCCTTCACCGCTTGCTGATTGGCCGGGGTAGGGCGGTAGGCAAAGTTGACGATCGAATTGTGCAGCAACGCATCGGAAGACTGGTACCGTCCATGGGTAAGATCGATCAACAAGTCTTTTAAAGTAAACTCATTCAAACCTAACAAGGCACGGGTATCTGAAAGTCCGTCGTTATAAACAAGGTTTACTTTATTGAGCGCCAGGTTACCGAATTCGATCAGCGGCAATTGACCACTCTTTTTTCCCTCTGTTTTTTGTATGTTGGAATCAATATGCTGTTGCAATACCGTTAGCGGTTTGTTTTGGTAATAATGCAGGTCGGAATTGCTGATGCTCAGATCGGCTAAGGTGTAAAGCATCTGGTCCGGGTCAAAAGTTTTTACCCTGGCGTTCAAATGGCCAAGGGAAAGCCCCGCATCATTGCCGGCTACATCATCTTTAAAATTGATCCGAATGTCGCGGAAAGTAATTTTGTCCAGTTTGAATTTTAATGCGGCCGTAGTGTCTTTTTTTTCTTCTTCCTTCGTTTTTTTCTGGTCCGATAATAATGAATCCACAAGGAACTGGTAGTTGAAAACCGTATCTGGATTTAACCGGCGCACATACGCCCGCACCGTATCAAGTTCGATGGAGCTTATCTCCACCCGATTAGAAAGGAGGGCGATCATATCAAGGTTTACGCCCAGTTTCCCCGCATACAGCAAGGTGTCTTTTTTCTGATCGGCTATATAAAATTTATTAAGCTCCAGATCTTTCGGGAAGCCGATGCGGATCCGCTCCAGGCTGATCTCCGTGTTCGTTTTCTTTTTAAGATAATTGATCACCTTACCTTTAATGAAATCCTGTACGAACGGTAAATTGAGAGATAGCACCAACAGCACAACGAGCACCATAATACTTATGATTACCCGTAGCGTTATTCTGAGTCCTTTTTTTACTGTTTTGTTCAAATGGTTACCGCTTATCTGATAAAGTAGAGTTCATTATCCGGTGATTCTGCAAACCTAATAGATTTCTCTTTCTTTTGGATAGAATCCGGGGCTTAATTTGCTCAAAATCACAGCAAATAGGAAGGGGGAAAGTTCCGTATCTTAGCTATATTATGAAACGAAAGATTGGCTTTTCCTTTTTGCTGTTATGTGTTACATTTTTTTCTTCGCGCGCTCAGGTTGCCTTAACGCCAGAACAAAGGGTTCAATGGTTTTCTGATGCGCGTTTTGGAATGTTTATTCATTGGGGGCTTTACAGCGCTGCCGAAGGAATATGGAAAGGTGAACGCTTACGTAACGGCAACAACTATGCCGAATGGATCCGTTACCGCAACCGTATCTCAAAGGAAGACTACGGAACGCTGGCGAACCGGTTCCAATGGGATAAAATTAACCCCGAAGCATGGGTATTGCTTGCGAAAAATGCAGGCATGAAATATATTATTATCACCGCCAAGCACCATGATGGCGTTGCCATCTGGAATTCCAAGGCCAGCGATTATAACCTTAGCAAACTAGGCCATACCAACCGGGATGTGATAAAAGAGCTGGCAGCAGCCTGTAAGAAACACGGCATGAAACTGGGTTTTTATTATTCGCATTGGCTGGATTGGGAACATCCTTACGGATGGGATCATAACAAAGCTATAACCGGCCCGGTTACCGATGCACAGTACAATCAATACTGGCAGGAGAAAGTGATGCCGCAGTTGCGGGAGTTGCTAACCAACTATGGCGATATTGCGGTGCTTTGGTTTGATATGTGGTTGAATTATAAGAATACGATCGTTAAAAAAGAGCAACTGGAACAAGTGATAAAACTGGTGCGGGCGTTGCAGCCCGGCTGCCTGATCAATTCGCGCCTGGGATTGCCTTCGGATACACCCGGCATTGATTTTGAAACATTGGGCGATAATCAGTTTGGTGCGGTGTATAAAGAGCATCCCTGGGAAACAGCGGGCACCATTGCGCATAGCTGGGGCTATAATGCTTTGGAGAACCAATGGAAATCGACCAGCCAGTTATTACAATCGCTGATCGGGAATGTAAGTCTGAATGGCGATTTTACCCTGAACATCGGTCCGCGCGCAGACGGTTCGGTTCCCTATGAAGGGATCAACCGGTTAAATGATATGGGTAAATGGCTGAAAAAAAACGGGGAGTCAATATATGGATGCACCGGGCTGAACCTGAGACCGGGTCAGCATGACTGGGGGCGCATTACCACAAAAATGAATGGTACGAAACAGATGGTGTACCTGCAGGTGTATAACTGGCCGCTGGATCAGGTATTGAGACTTACAGGCATTTTATCGAAGCCAGAGAAAGCGGAACTGCTGACCGATGCGGGGAGAAAGCCCTTGCCCTTCACACAGAATGGTCCGCTAACGCATATTCAGTTGCCTGATAAAGCCGGGGATAACTTTGTATCTACTATAGTATTGCAATATGCGCTGCCCCTGAAACTGGATGAAGAAGTGGCAGCAGAATCCAGCTTCGGTGGATGCTCCTTAAATAGCGAAAACCTATGGGAGAATGCGCCTCAATATAAACAGGTAAAATATGATGGCTTAAAGCCCACCCATCGCGTTATCAACAAACCCGGCCGTATTGCCTGGGAATTTTATGCACCCGAAGCAGGCGTTTATAGTGTGGACCTGTCTTATCATAATGCTTCTCAGGAAAAGGTCGCCGTTACAGTAAATGTAAGTAACCAGGATCTTGTGAAGGAATTAGGGCCAACCGGGAAAGTGGTTGTAGAACCGAACGACAGTAATACCGATGAATTTGCAGAGGAGCGTATCGGGACGATTTCTATTCCTCAAAAAGGATTTTACCAGGTGGTATTGAAAGCAGATCCGAAAGCCGGACAGTCGTTGCTTTTTAACCGCATCTGGATAATAAAAAAATGAGCATTATTGTACCAATAATAAATGTAAGGCCCTTAAGAATAGAGGGTCATTAAGCTGGTTTAACTGCGAGAGTGAAGGCGCAGGGAAAGATTTGTCAATGTTTTTTGTCGCCGGAGGCGACAGAATAAGGCTGCGAGGCGAAGGACGCCTCGCAGAGCGGTAGTCGCACCAGTCCTACGAGTCCCACCCGGTTTTGTGGGACAAAGGAGACTTGAGGGGGCAAGCATTTTTTACACAGCACCTGCCGCCAGATGCACTGCAGTACAAGTGAGTGACACAACGATGCCGGGTCGTGCACTGCAGCCACCCCAATAAAAATCAGTATTCAAATTTTCTTAGCTTCGGCGCCTTGAACCAGGTGGTGGTTACTACCGCGATGGTCATGCAACCGCCAAACAAGACGGACGGAATAACACCCACGAGCTTTGACATGAGTCCGCTTTCAAACTGGCCCAGCTCATTGCTGCTGGTAACAAACATACTGCTGACGCTGCTGACCCGCCCCCGCATATTATCCGGCGTAAGCAACTGCATAACGGTGCCCCTTACCACAACACTCACACCATCCAGGATGCCGGATAACATCAATGCAAAAAAGGACAGGAAAAACCATTTGGAAAGTCCGAACAGGATAATGCAACAACCGTAGCCGGCTACTGCCAGCAACATTTTTCTTCCCTGGGCTTTTTTCATGGGGAAGAGGGTAAGGATGAGCACAATAACGATAGAACCTATGTCGGACGCGGCATTCAGCCATCCGAAGCCAATAGGGCTTATTTTAAGGATATCACTGGCAAACACGGGGATCAGCGCTGCAGCGCCCCCAAACAATACGGCAAACATATCCAGCGCCATGGCCGCCAGCAATGCCTTTGTTCTCATAACAAAGCGCAGGCCTTCTTTTACACTGTCCCAGGTTTTTTTCTCTGCATTTTCTTTATGAGGCGGTTTGGGTTTTAAACGGGTGAGCACCAGAAAGGCAATGCCTATAAAAAGAGCAATGACCGAAAAAGTATGGTTAATACCTACCCAGGCAATTAAAAAACCGCCGAGGGCATGCCCCGTTACAGAAGCCGATAGCCAGGTGCCCTGGTTCCAGGTAGTGGCGTTTTGCAGCAGGTGCCGCGGCACAATCGTGGCGATCATGGAAGACAGAGACGGTCCTACGAATGACCGCAGGATACCGGTAAAGAAAAAAGTTCCGTAAATAAACCAGGTAATATGCTGCGTGTGCAGCAAACTGCCGGCTTTGGCCGACGAAAGAAATAATAAAAAACAGGCGGCCAGAAAATAACCGGCAACAGATTGTAATAATAATTTCTTTTTATCACGGATATCTACCCGGTGGCCGGAATACAGCGCAAGGGATAAAGCAGGGATCACTTCCGAAAGCCCGATAAGCCCGATGGCGAAGGGATCTTTGGTCAGTTGGTAGATCCACCAGCCTACAACCGTTGTGATCATGCGCATGGCGCACACAAACAAGAAGCGGCCGGTCATGAGGTTTTTATATTCGGGAATACGCACCGCTGCCAGCGGGTCGTCTGTTACCTGTACTACGGGTTGTTGATCGGCTTCCATTCAGGGTGCAAAGGTAGGGTATGGTAGTGAAATGGGGGTAAGCCGGGCGATGGATGTATAAATTGGGCTGATCATTCGTACGTTGATTTTATGAATTAAAAAGATCTGTGTGAATTTGCGGGCCACACCCACTTTCTAGCTATCCTGGACATTCGCGTTTATTTAAAATAAAATGCTCCAATAGATTATTCATTCGTGTATTCGTGGCTGCTTTTGGATTTATACGTTCAGCCCTCCAGCGATATCGGGTGCAGTCCGGGAGTATAAATTTTGTTCAGCGCATCAACAATAATAGTAAGATGCCGGTCGTTGGTGATGAAATCGGCGTTGGACGCATCAACAAACAATATGGGAAAGGGCAACTGTTTGATATACTGAAGGTAGGTTTCCTGTATACTTTCAAGATAAGCGTCAGGAATTTGCTGCTCGTAATTGCGGCTTCTTTTCTTTATGTTCTCTTGCAATTTTTTTACCGGGGCATGCAGGTAAATGAGCAGTTGCGGTTGTATCAGTTGTTGTTGCACAATGTCAAATAAGCGCTGGTACAGTTTATATTCATCTTCCGAAAGCGTTACTTTGGCAAACAGCAATGATTTGGTAAAAAGATAATCGCTTACCGTTAGCTGCTGGAACAGGTTTTTTTGCACCAGCAGATCCTGCAATTGTTTATAGCGCTCTGCCATAAAGAACAATTCCAGTGGAAAAGCATATTGCTGTGGGTTCTGGTAAAATTTGGGCAGGAAGGGGTTGTCGGCAAATTCCTCCAGCACCAGCCGCGCATTGTAAATCTTACTCAATGCCGTGGTCAGCGTGGTTTTGCCCGCGCCGATATTGCCTTCTATCGTAATAAAATCATAACGCATACAGAAGGGGTGCAAGGTAAAGACTAAGCGCTTGTCTAAAAATTATATTTTATGAATAAAGCTCCTGCAGATAAACGTAACCTCTTCACATTTGACTCCCGATAACTATCGGGATGACATTTCACGATTAACATAACACCGGCTCAACTATTTGTCACCTTTTTTACCGGAGAAGTATCGGTAGTTGCTGCCAATAATTCGTGAATGGATTTATTTAACTGAGGATGGATGAGGTCCGGGGCTATCTCTTCCAGCGGCGCCAGCACAAATCTTCTTTCCGTTATTCTCGGGTGCGGGATTGTGACCGCCGGGGTATCGCAGACAATAGCTCCGTAGAATAAAATATCGATATCAATGATCCGCGGGCCGTAGCGTTCTTGGCGAATGCGGCCCATAGTGGTCTCGATCTTTAAAATAACGGTCATTAGTTGCTCCGGAGTTAAAGTGGTTTCAATCCGGAGCGCCTGGTTATAAAAATCAGGCTGGTCCGTCAGGCCCCAGGCCGCTGTTTCATAGATCGCTGATCTTTTTATGATGGCACCCGCTTCTTTTTCAATATGCCGGCGCGCCCGGCCCAGGTTTTCCTGCCGGTTACCTAAATTTCCTCCTATTAATAAATATGCGGGGTTCATTGCTTGTTTATAGCCGCCAAATATCTTTAATTTTGGCTTTTTAATCAAAGGGTCGCTTAATTTTAATTCGATATGCGTTCATTTCTTAAAATTTTTCTTGCAACACTGCTGGCATTGGTGGTATTTAGCCTTATAGCATTTTTCTTTATTGCAGGGATGGCGGGCAGCGCCGTATCCAGCTCGATGCCAGTGCTTTCAGAAAAATCGGTGTTGAAGATTGACCTGGCCGATGCCTATGTTGAACTCCCGCAAAGCGATCTGCAAAGTATGGTACAGTCGCAAAAACTGGAAGAAACGCCTTCGCTGTACGATTTTATCCGGTTGATAAAAAAAGCGAAAACCGATGAGAAAATAAAAGCAATCTACCTTGTGGCCAACGGCAATGTAAATGGCTTTGCTTCGAGCGAAGAGATGCGCCGGGCCCTGGAAGATTTTAGAAAATCGGGGAAACCGGTTATTGCCTATGGAAATACCATGACTCAAAAAGCGTATAGTGTCGCAAATGTGGCCGACAAGGTATATGTAAGCCCCGCGGGCGCTTTTGAATGGGTGGGCTTCAGGGTAAGCTACCTATTTTTAAAGGGTGCACTGGATAAACTGGATATTCGGCCGCAAATATTTTATGCAGGCAAATTTAAAAGCGCCACAGAACCATTACGGGCGGAAAAAATGACCGAGGCGAACCAACTGCAAACTTCTGTTTGGCTGAACGACCTGTATGGGGATTTTTTACAAAAGACCGCCACTGCCCGAAAACTGGATACGGCAAGCCTGCACCAATGGGCCAATACGGGAGTGATCACTACGCCACAGGTTGCGGCCGGATATAAACTGATTGATGGCGTGCGCTATGACGATCAGCTTCAGACCGAGCTGAAGAAAACACTTAAGATCGATAGCAGTAATAAAATTAATTTTATCAGCATGGGGCAGTATGCCCGTCTGCATACCAACCTGGGAGGGAGTGGCGATAAGATCGCGCTGATCTACGCTGCGGGTAATATTGTTGACGGCAACAAACAGGAAGGGGTCATTTCTGATGGCGAATATATAGACCTGTTGCGCAAGGCAAGGCTGGATCAATCAATAAAGGCCGTTGTGGTGCGCGTTAACTCCGGTGGGGGAAGCGCATTGGCAAGTGATAATATCTGGCGCGAAATGAAAATGGCAAAAGCGGTGAAGCCGGTAATCGTGAGTTTTGGAGATGTAGCGGCATCCGGCGGGTACTATATGTCCTGCGCTGCGGATAGTATTTTTGCATTGCCCAATACGATCACGGGGTCTATCGGCGTATTTGGTATCATCCCGGACATTAGCGCTTTTATGAAAAATAAACTGGGCGTGACCTTTGACGGGGTAGGCACCGGGCCGTTGGCAAATGCCGGGGCTGCAGACCATCCGATGACTCCGCAGGAACAAAAGATCGTACAGGGATCTATTGAACGGGTGTATGATCAGTTTAAAGCACGTGTTGCGGAAGGCCGGAAAAAAGATACGGCCTATGTGGAAACAATCGCCCAGGGCCGGGTGTGGACGGGCTTCCGGGCGAAGGATATCGGGCTGATCGACCGCTGGG
Source organism: Niabella soli DSM 19437 (assembly GCF_000243115.2). NCBI lineage: Bacteria > Pseudomonadati > Bacteroidota > Chitinophagia > Chitinophagales > Chitinophagaceae > Niabella > Niabella soli. The sequence goes on from NZ_CP007035.1 coordinate 4,688,576, forward strand.
GCGGATTACAGGATGCAATAAATGCCGCGGCCCGGATGGCAAAACTTTCGGAATTCCGGGTAAAAGAATATCCCAATTATAGTTCACTGCTGGAACGTATTTTAAGAATAAAAAATAATGGCGACGCCGAATCGATGGTTAAAAATGAGTTGGGCAGCGAATATGCACGGGTGTATCAGCAATTAAGAACAGTTAAACAAATGACCAACAGCGTACAGGCACGGCTGCCCTTTGAATTTTTTATTAATGCACAACAATGAGTTTAAACAGTTGCTGCAATTGTATATCCGGCATCCGGCATCGAGTATCCAATATCCATATTCCAAATCCAGTTCTAAATGAAATATAGTCAGTCAAGGGCATTGTGGGCCATTACAAAAGCGAGCTTTAAGGCCATCTTCAGTCAGCCCTCTTCCATTTTTTTCAGTTTATTGTTTCCCATCGTTTTCATCCTCATCTTCGGTGCCTTTGGCGATAAAGCGCCCACGCCTTCAAAGATCGCGATCGATCCGTCGAGCGATACGCTGAATGCTTTGTTCGACAGCATTTCAAAAAGCACGTCGGTTACAATTGTTACCTACCCCGACACCGCTTCGCGGAACAACGACCTCCGCAAAGGCAAACTGGATGCGGTGGTGTTTATTCCAAAAGCAGGTGACAGCAGCCTACCCCGGCGGGTGCTGCTGCAATCGAGCGAGGCCGGCGGTGGTGCAGTCTACCGGCTGATGCGCTCTTTCGATTACCTGGCATTAAAAGCGGAACTGGCCGATGCAAAGCTCAATAGGGAATACCAGTTTGTGCCCGAAATAGTTCCCGGGAAAAAATACCGGACTATCGATTTTGTATTGCCCGGGCAGTTGGGATTTTCTGTTTTGTTTTCAACCTTGTTTGGGATCGCCTTTATTTTTTTTAATCTCAGGGAGCAACTGGTGTTAAAACGGTTCTATGCTTCACCGGTAAGAAAAATAAATATTCTTATAGGTATCGGCACCAGCCGGTTGTTTTTTCAACTGATCAACGTAGTGGTGCTCATCCTTTTTGGACATTTCTTTTTAAGCTTCACGCTGGTGCATGGGGCGCTTACTTTTTTTGAAATGTTGCTATTATCCGTGGTGATGTTATTCTTACTAATGGGTGTAGGGCTGATCATCAGTAGTATAGCCAAAAATGACACCATGATCCCCTTAATGATTAACGTATTTGGGTTTCCTCAGATTTTGTTGTCGGGAACTTTTTTCCCGATTGATGTATTTCCTAAATGGATGCAGACCCTCTGCGAGCTGCTGCCCCTTACACAGTTTAATGATGCCATGCGCAAGATATCCTTTGAAGGGCTGCATTTATACGACTGCTGGAAGGAATTGGGATACCTGGGTGTCTGGATAGTGGGCACCTATTTAATTGTATCCCGGATCATGCGGTGGGAATAAGAAATTGGAAATTAGAAATAAGTAAGGGTATAGATTATGAAATATGTGCGGCTTTTAATTATTAGTGTTATTGCTTTTTTGGTGGTCATCAGCGGGGTGACGGCGTTGTTGCCTTCGCAAGTGAAAATATCCCGGGCGGCGAATCTGAATGCCCGGGGTGATTCCGTTTTAAATTATATTAATGATCTCTCCAAATGGAAATACTGGTACCCGGGGTTCGATACGCTGCAATTAGAAAACACAGGGATGCAGAACGGAAAGACCGTAACGGCCACGGTAAAAAATATCCGGCTGCGCATCATCGCCAGCAATGATTCATTGGTGACTGTTGAAATGAAAAAAGGAGCCCAGCCGGTTTATAACAGTTGGCGGCTGATCCATTATCCGTCTTCTGATTCAGTAACGCTTCAGAATTATATGGACTTCCATTTTAAATGGTACCCGTGGGAGCGCTTTGCCGGCTTGTTGCTCGATCGTTCCTACGGACCGCTTATGGAGCAGGGGTTGAAGAATTTGAAGAATGTTGGTGTTGCTGATAAATAGGGCTTGTCTGCCGGGTTATGAATGCTTAACGCGGAACGCTCAATGCACAACGCCAATAAAGCATTATGCGTTCCGCCTTAAGCGTTAAGCATGCAACTATTGACCATTAACTATTCAATGTCGTTTCCTTAAGCTTTCAAAACGGACCTTTTTGTAGCCCCTGCAAAGGACAATATAACATCTTTTGCAAAGTTCGATTACTAATACTGTCTTTTCATTTTATTGATAACTTCATTCTATTTTGTTTCTTCTCTTACTTTTTTTTCCGATCAATCGGGAATAAAAAAGTAAGCAATCCCGAATCTTTCGCATGGGCGTCAAGTTAAGCGCGGCATTCAATCTGCCGGAACTGCAACTATACCAGCAGTTGAGCCATTTTCGCTCCGCTAGGAGCGTTGTGTTTATAGTAATTGCAATGGTATTTGTGCTGGCTCCGGTAGGACGCCCCCTGTTTACGCGGCACCTGACGGAGCCGATGCGCTGCGTAGATGATCATGAATACTATAAACACTCGGCGCTTACAGCGCCTGAATCGTGTTCCTTATCTTGAAGCGTATGCGAATCTTTCGGGACTCTTTCCGCCGGAAGGTGAATTCACTGCCTGGCGTAAATCCTTCTAAGTAACATCTGTTTCAGAATGTTCGACTGTCCGTTCAGATGCTTTCTTTCCAAATTTGAAAACATCAAAAAAAACGAATACTAAATATTATTGAACCCATGTCCTTTTACATTACTTATTCAATATTCCTTATTTTACATTCTCGAGAATCCGCCTAAGGAAACGGCATTGCTTGACTATTGCCTATTGACTTCTCACTATTAACTATTCACTTCTCCCTTATTAACTTCAAATTCCGCTGCAACCCTTTCAACTTTGTTCTCTTAACAGGCGAATGTTTAAAGATCTTCCGGAACTGCTCTTCGGAAAAGCTTTCCCATTCTTTGCTGGAAAGATTCAGGATCTGTGGCAGTGGCTCAAAAGCCGCTTCCTGCGTGGGTTTGCTGAAGCGGTTCCAGGGGCATACGTCCTGGCAGGTATCACAGCCAAAAGCCCAGTTCTCAAACTTCCCTTGCATTTCGGCGGGAATAATACTGTCTTTCAGTTCAATGGTGAAGTAGGAAATACACCGGCTGCCATCGATTATTTTACCGGGTAAAATGGCATTGGTCGGACAAGCATCTATGCAGCGGGTACAGGTGCCGCAGAAATCTTTAGTGTAAGGGGAATCATATTCCAGCTCGAGGTCGGTGATCAGGGTGGCTATAAAATAAAAAGAGCCGGAATCCTTCGTAAGTAGGTTGCCGTTCTTCCCGATCCAGCCCAGCCCGCTTTTTTGGGCCCAGCTGCGTTCCAGTACCGGGGCCGAATCTACAAATCCCCTGCCATTCACAGCGCCTATCTGTTCATTAATAAAGGATAATAAGGCGTTGAGTTTGGCGCGTATCACCTCATGATAGTCGTTCCCGTAAGCGTATTTGGCTATTTTAGCCCCGTCTGTTTGCTGAAGCTGCTGGGGAAAATAATTCATCAAAAGCGTGATCACCGATTTTGCCCCGGGAACCAGCCGGGAGGGGTCGATGCGCAGGTCGAAATAGTTTTCCATATATTTCATGGTACCATGCATGCCGCGGGATAACCATTGCTCCAGCCGGCGGGCATCATCATCCAGCTTTTCGGCTTTGGCAATGCCACAGTAGTCAAAGCCCAGTTCTTTGCTAACTATTTTAATATGTTGCGTGGCATTCATCGGGTAAAATTACTTGTTGTTGATTTAAAATTGAACTTGTTTGTATTTTTAAATCTAACCACATAGAATTATGATTGTGGAAAGAGGAACAAAAATAACATCAGTTATGTGGGGTTGTCTCAAAAGTGCTATTCGGCCGGGAAGCCGCTGAGACGGTAAGTCAAAGGCATCCGCATTTCCGACTTCCCGGCATTGATTTGCTTCTGGCTTTTGATACAGCCACATCTATGTAGCCTTGAGCACTATGACCTCTATTGAATCTATGTGGTTTAAATTTTGTTTCAACAACTTCTTTACCTTAGAGAAAACTTTTTGTATGCCACGATTAGGTCTTGCATTTTTTATTTTGATCCACTGCTTTTGTATCAAAAGCAGCGCCCAGCAGCTCACTGATCAACAATTGAAGCACCAGGGGCAATATGTAATGGTGATCCATGGCGGGGCAGGCACCATTTTGCGATCCAGCATGACGCCTGAAAAAGAAAAAGCCTATCGTACTGCTTTGGAAGCAGCACTGAAAGCGGGATATCAGAAGATCAACGCCGGAAGCTCCAGCCTCGATGCGGTTCAGGCGGCAATTACGATGCTGGAAGACAACCCGTTGTTTAATGCAGGTAAAGGTGCCGTATTTACGCACGACGGGAAAAATGAACTGGATGCCGCCATCATGGATGGGAAAAGCCTGAAGGCAGGAGCGGTTGCCGGCGTTACAGTTATAAAGAACCCGATCATGGCCGCAAGAGCGGTGATGGAACGGTCGGAGCATGTAATGCTGATCGGGAAAGGCGCGGAGCAATTTGCAAAAGAATGTGGGCTCACCATCGTTGACCCGAAATACTTTTACACTGAAGACCGCTGGAAAGGCCTGCAAAAAGCCATTGAGGAAGAAGCTGAAAAAAATAAACGGGGAAATGGCTATAATCCTCCCGGAACGGGTTACCCCGATTATAAATTTGGAACGGTGGGCGCTGTAGCGCTGGACAAAGACGGTAACCTGGCCGCGGGCACCTCCACCGGGGGCATGACCAACAAGAAATTTGGCCGGGTGGGGGACTCGCCTATTATCGGGGCGGGTACTTATGCAAATAACAAAACGGCAGCAGTGTCCGGCACCGGCTGGGGCGAGTTTTTTATAAGAAATGTGGTGGCGTACGATCTGTCGGCGTTGATGGAATATAAAGGACTTACGGTGCGTGATGCGGGGGAGCAGGTCATAAAAAAAGTAGGAGCGATGGGTGGCGACGGCGGATTGATCGCCCTTGATCAAAAGGGCAACGCCGCCATGCCTTTTAATACGGCGGGAATGTACCGGGGAACCATAACAAAAGACGGGACCATTGAGATTTATATTTATAATGAATAAGCTGCTATTTTTTCATAAAACATTTAGTATGACTGAATTATAGTCAGTTTAGGTTAGTAAAATCTGACAAAATTTCTGATATTCCCGGCCTGGATTTTGATTTGATAGATAGTTGTAAGTTTTGGGTTTATATAAAACAAATAATGGTATAACTTCAAACTGAAAACAACAATATCAAACAATAAATTATGAATCTAGGAAATTTTACAATTAAAGCAGCGGAGGCATTTCAACAGGCCCAGCAGTTGGCCTTTAATGCAAAGAATCCGAATATAGAAGTGGAACATATTTTAAAAGCATTATTAGACCAGGAAGACTCCCCGGTGGATTTCCTGCTGAAGAAAAATAATGTTACTGTAAATCTGGTTCACACAAAACTGGATGAACTGTTAAGCAAACTGCCCACAACCAATGGCGAACCGGCCCAGCAAATAAGCCGGGACGCCAATAACGTTGTTTTAAGAGCGGGTGCCGATCTGAAACAATTTAATGATGAGTTTGTGACTCCGGAGCATTTACTTCTGGCCATAGTTCAGGGAAATGATGCCGTTGCCCGGTTACTGAAAGATGCGGGACTTACAGAAAAAGGACTGGTAACCACCATCAAAGAACTGAGGCAAGGCGGCACGGTGTCTTCTCAAACACAGTCGCAGGAGTTTAATGCCCTGAACAAATATGCAAAGAACCTGAACGAGCTGGCGCGCCAGGGTAAACTGGACCCCGTTATCGGTCGTGATGAAGAGATACGGAGGACCTTACATATTTTAAGCCGCCGCACAAAAAATAATCCCATTTTGGTAGGAGAGCCGGGTGTGGGTAAAACGGCAATAGTGGAAGGGCTGGCACACCGGATCATCAATGGCGATGTGCCCGAAAATTTAAAGTCCAAGATCATTTACGCTTTGGATATGGGGCTGCTGATCGCAGGGGCCAAATACAAAGGAGAATTTGAAGAGCGTTTGAAGGGGGTGGTAAAGGAAGTAGGCGGAAGCGATGGAGAAATTATATTGTTCATCGATGAAATTCATACGTTGATTGGCGCCGGTGGTGGCGAGGGCGCTATGGATGCCGCTAATATATTGAAGCCCGCCCTGGCACGCGGTGAGTTAAGAGCTGTAGGGGCCACTACCTTAAATGAGTATCAGAAATATTTTGAGAAAGATAAGGCCCTGGAACGCCGCTTCCAGCGGGTAATGGTGGATGAGCCCTCGGTGGAAGACGCGATCTCCATTTTGCGGGGTTTGAAAGATAAATATGAAACCCACCACCATGTACGCATTAAAGATGAAGCGATCATTGCCGCAGTGGAATTGTCGCACCGGTATATAACCGACCGTTATCTTCCGGATAAAGCTATTGACCTGGTGGATGAAAGTGCCGCCAAGCTGCGGCTGGAAATGAATTCCATGCCCGAAGAGCTGGATCGCCTGAACCGGCATATCCGTCAGTTGGAGATCGAAAGAGAAGCAATTAAACGCGAGAACGATAAGGATAAATTAAAACAGTTGAATACCGATATAGCCAATTTATCGGTGGAGCGGGATACGCTGAAAGCCAAATGGCAGGAAGAAAAGGAGCTGGTGGAAAAAATTCAAACCGGAAAGGCGACTATCGAGGATCTTAAAGTAGAAGCAGAGAAGGCTGAGCGTAATGGCGATTATGGTAAGGTAGCGGAAATACGCTATGGGAAAATAAAAGAGGAAGAAGCGAAGATCAGCCAACTTTCGCAGGAGCTGGATGATACCAAGCAAAGCCGTTTGGTAAAAGAAGAAGTGGATGCAGAAGATATAGCCGAGAGCGTATCAAAAGCGACGGGGATCCCCGTAAATAAAATGCTGGAAAGCGAGCGCGAAAAATTGCTGCACCTGGAAGAGCATTTGCACCAGCGCGTGGTGGGCCAGGAAGAAGCGATTACCGCTGTTGCGGATGCTATCCGGCGCAGCCGGGCAGGCTTAAGCGATCCCCGGAAACCGATCGGGTCTTTTATTTTCCTGGGTACAACAGGTGTGGGTAAAACAGAGCTGGCAAAGGCCCTGGCCGAATATTTATTTGATGACGAAAGTATGATGACCCGCATCGACATGAGCGAATACCAGGAAAAACATACGGTCAGTCGTTTGGTGGGGGCGCCTCCGGGATATGTGGGCTATGATGAAGGCGGACAATTAACGGAAGCCGTGCGCAGAAAGCCTTACAGCGTGGTACTGCTGGATGAAATTGAAAAAGCAAATCCTGATGTATGGAACGTATTATTGCAGGTGCTGGACGACGGCCGGCTTACCGATAATAAAGGCCGGGTGGTGAACTTTAAGAATACCATCATCATCATGACCAGCAATATCGGCAGTCATATTATACAGAATGCTTTTGAAAATGTAACGGAGAAAAATGTAGAGGAAGCTACGGAAAAAGCAAAGGTAGAAGTGATGAGCCTGCTGCGCGAAACCATCCGGCCGGAATTTCTGAATCGTGTGGATGAGATCATTATGTTCCATCCGTTACTGAAGAAGAACATTAAAGAAATTGTAAAGATCCAACTGGATGGGTTGAAGAAGCTGGTGGCTGAAAATGGCATCCAACTGGAGTTCAGCGATTATGCGCTGGAATATTTGGTGGACCAGGGCTATGATCCGCAGTTTGGTGCCCGTCCTTTAAAAAGGCTGATCCAGAAGGAAATTGTAAACCAGTTAAGCCGCAGAATATTGCAGGGCGATCTGGATCGGTCTAAACCGGTATTGGTGGATGTATTTGATAATAACGTGGTGTTCAGGAATGATACCAAGGCGGCGTAATCGTTTTAGGATCTTAATGTTGGGGCGCAAAACTTTGCGCCTCTTTTTTTTGCGCAACGCCCCCTTAATAGGGACCTGAAATTTCAGGCCCCTTCGTTATGTTTTAATTATTATATGGTTGATAATCAATTATATATAATAAATCAAATTTTATTCCAAACAAAATGGGGGCCGGATAAAAAAAAAAATTATCTTCGACCAATTTTCTAAAAATTTTGTTGTATTTATGTATTGATTTTTAGAAGATTAAAGCCCTCCCAAACCAAATAAATGATTTAATTGTATGAGTGTCAAAAAGGAAATTGAAGAAATAATTGAACCAAAGGACGTTTTTGTGGGGAAGAAAGACGCCCCTGTTACATTAATGGAATTTGGGGAATATGAAAGTGAAGAGTGTGCCAAGGCGAACGAGATCGTTAAGCAGGTGCTCGAAAACTATGAAGGGTCCGTTAAATTCAATTTTCGTCATTTCCCCCAAACCCGGATCCATCAGCGAAGCTTAAAAGCTGCGGAGTCCGCCATAGCTGCGGCGCAGGAAGGTAAGTTTTGGGAAATGCATAATGTATTATTTCAGAACAGGAGAAATCTGGGCACCACGAGTCTTAAGCTCCACTCCAAAGATGCAGGTGTAAAAAACAAAAATTTTTTAGAAGAGCTGGTTAACGGAACTTACGGCTGGCAGGTGCAGGATGATTTAAAATATGGGTTGGATCTGGGGGTAAAGGAAGTGCCCACCTTTTTTGTAAACGGCGCAATGATAAAAGGAAAAACCACTTATGCGTTGCTGAGCAGTGCCATAGATGAAGCATTGAAAGGCGCCCAAAAAAAAGGCCGCTACAAAAACCAAAGCCAAGCCAAAAGCCGCTTCTAAAACGGCAGCAAAGGCTAAAGA